>CAZQYK010000362.1:0-3165 GCA_964597285.1 uncultured Spirochaetales bacterium | reverse complement strand
CACGCCGCGCGGCGCTCGTCGACCAGTGCCGCGATCGCGCGCTCGAGCCGCCGGCGCCGGCCGGCGAGATCGGCCGCGAGCGCCGCGCGCTCCGGGATCGCGAGCTCGGCCGCGGCCGAGGGCGTCGGCGCGCGCGCGTCGGCGACGAGGTCGGCGATCGTCACGTCGATCTCGTGGCCGACGCCGGCGACGACCGGCGCGGCGCACGCGGCGATCGCGCGCGCGAGCGCCTCGCTGTTGAAGGGCTGAAGGTCCTCGAGCGACCCGCCGCCGCGCACGAGCAGGATCACGTCGACGTCGCCGTGCGCGTCGAGCGCCGCGAGCGCGGCCGCGATCTCGCGCTCGGCCCCGAGCCCCTGCACGCGGCACGACGCGACACGCAGCGCGAGGCCCGGGAGCCGGCGGCCGGCCACCTCGAGCACGTCGCGCAGCGCCGCGCCCGAGGCCGACGTCACGATCCCGACCCGCCGCGGCACCGGCGGCAGTGGGCGCTTGCGCGCGGCGTCGAACAGGCCCTCGGCGTCGAGGCGTCGGCGCAGCTGCTCGAAGGCCAGCTGCAGCGCGCCGAGGCCGCGCGGCTCGAGCTGGCGCACGACGAGCTGCAGCTCGCCGCGCGCCTCGTAGAGGTCGAGCTCGCCGTAGACCAGCACCTCGAGCCCGTCCTCGGGCTCGAAGGGCAGCCGGCGCGCGGTCGCGCGGAACAGCGCCGCGCGCAGCTGCGCGCGGTCGTCCTTCAGCGTGAAGTAGACGTGGCCCGAGGCCGGCCGGCGCAGGTTGCTGATCTCGCCGACGATCCACAGCCGGCCGACGCGGTCCTCGAGCAGCTGGCGCACGCCGGCGACCACCGCGGCCACGGTGTGGATGCGAGGGGCCGCGGCGGGCTCGGTCACGAGCCGGGAATGCGACCGGGGGTTCGGCGCACGGATCGAGGAGCTTCGGACTCGGAGGCCATTGTTCGACTCCGCGTCGGCTTCGCCTCGCTCACTGCGATGCCCTTCGGGCATCCGTGGTCTCGGCGGAGCGGCTCTGACGAGCCGCAAACCGCCGAGCTCCCGCGCGCGCGGCTCCGCCGCGCTTGACTAGGGCGCCACCGGCTCCGCGGCGCGCGCCTGCATCTGCGCCGGCGAGCCCCGCAGCCGCTCGAAGTAGGTCCAGCTCTTCAGCACCTCGAGCGCGCGCGCGAGCTGCACGTCGCCGGCCTCGCCGGGCTTCGCGCCCGGGAGCTGGACCGGCGGCGCACCCTCTTCGCCCTCGGGCTCGCCCGGCGACGCGTCCTTGTGGGTGAAGTGGCCTTCGAGGTCGCGCTCGCGCATCCGCCGCGACGACTCGGACTCCTCCGCCTTCGCGACGACGGTCTGAGCCACCGCGATGTCCGGCGTGATGCCGACCTCCTGGATCGAGCGCCCGCCGGGCGTGTAGTAGAGCGCCGTCGTCAGCCGCAGCCCGTTGTCGTTCTCGAGCGGGTAGACCGTCTGCACCGAGCCCTTGCCGAAGGTCGGATCGCCGAGCACGAGCGCGCGGTGCTGGTCCTGGAGCGCGCCGGCGACGATCTCGGACGCGCTCGCGGTGCCCTCGTTGACGATCACCGCGATCGGGTAGCCGGGCTCGTCGCCCTCGGCGTGCGCGCGGAACTCCTGGCGCTGGTTCTCGGCGCGGCCCTTCGTGTAGACGACCAGCCCGTCGGTGAGCCACAGGTCGGCGATCTTCACCGCCTGGTCAAGCAGCCCGCCGGGGTTGTCGCGCAGGTCGAGCACGAGGCCCTCGAACTCGCGCCCGCCGTTGCTCTCGCGCAGCTCGGCGAGCAGGTCCTCGAGGTCGTCGACGCTGCGCTCCTGGAAGGTCCGCACGCGCACGTAGGCATAGCCGGGCTCGACGATCTTGCCGCTGACCGACTGGATCTTGACGACGTCGCGGCGGATCGTGAAGGGCTGCGGCTTCTCGAATCCCTCGCGGTAGATCTCGATCGTGATCTCGCTGCCCTTGCGGCCGCGCATCAGCTGCACCGCCTCGAAGAGCGTCATCGCTTCGGTGCTGCGGCACGGCTCCGACCACTCCTTCGGCACCTCGGTCGGGCAGATCGAGACGACGTGGTCGCGCGCGCGGACGCCGGCCTCGAAGGCCGGCGTGCCCTCGATCGGCGCCACCACCTCGATGAAGCCATCGCGGCGCTTCGTGATCTCGATGCCGAGCCCGTGGAACTCGCCGCGCGTGTCGACCTGCATCTCGCGGTACGACTCGGCGTCGAGGAACGAGGAGTGGGGGTCGAGCTCGGCGAGCATCCCGCGCACCGCGCCCCGCACGAGCGCGCTCTCGTCGACCGGCTCGACGTAGTTCTGCTGCACGAGGCGCAGCACGCTCGTGAACAGGCCCAGGTCCTCGTAGCGCGTCGCGGCAGCCCGGCTCGCGAGGCTGCTCGAGAGCGCCATCGCGATCAGCGCGGCGGCGACGCCGGCCATGAAGGTCAGGAGCGATCGGTACCGCGGGCGTTCGGTCGGGGACGGATGCATGGGCCGGCGGCTCTCCTCCGCGGGCTCATCGGCGCGCTCCGAAGCCCGCTTGACGTGGGGTCGATTCTACCGATTGCCCGGCGCGGTGCCGAGCGCCGCCAGCCACTCGCCCGGATCGAGCGCCTCGCCGCCGCGGCGCACCTCGAAGTAGAGCCGGGGGCCCTCGAGCGAGCCGGTCTCCCCGACCGTGCCGATCGCGTCGCCGGCCCCCACCGGGGCGCCGAGCGCGACGTCGATGCGGTCGAGGTGCGCGGACACGGTGAAGTAGTCACCCCCGTGGTCGACGATCACGACGTTGCCGTAGCCGCGGAAGCGCCCGGCATAGCGCACGCGGCCCGCCGCGACCGCGCGCACCGGCGTGCCGACCGGGGCCTGCCACGCGACGCCCTTGCGGAAGGTCGCGGTGCGCGTGTCGCGGTCGACGATGCGGCCGAAGCCGCCCTGCAGCGTGCCGGCGACCGGCTCGGGCAGCGCGCCCCGCAGGCTCGGGAACGGAGGCCCCCCGGGCCGCCCCGCCTCCAGCGCCTCTCCGCGCCACGCCGCGACGGTCGCCTCGAGCGCGCGCGCGGCGAGCTCGAGCTCGACGATCGCACCGCGCACGCGCGCGCGGCTGCGCCCGAGCCGGCGCGCGAGCGCGCGCTTGCGGCCGCGCTCGGCG
>CAZQYK010000361.1:0-2664 GCA_964597285.1 uncultured Spirochaetales bacterium | reverse complement strand
CGAGCGAGGTCGCGCCCGAAGTCCCCTCGATCACCGGCACGCCGCAGCGCTCGGCGAGAGAGCGCGCGCGGGCCTTGTCGCCGAAGAGCTCGAGCGCCTCCGGGGTCGGCCCGACGAACACGAGCCCGGCATCGCGGCAGCGGCGTGCGAAGCCGGCGCTCTCGGACAGGAAGCCGTAGCCCGGGTGGACCGCGTCGCAGCCGGCCGCGCGCGCGGCGGCGACCAGCTGCTCGGCGTCGAGGTACGCGGCCGCGCCCTGCCCGCTCAGCGCGTGGGCCGCGTCGGCCTTGCTCCGGTGGAGCGCGCCGGCGTCGTCCTCCGAGTAGACCGCGACGCTGCGAAGGCCGCGCGCGGCGGCGGCGCGCATCACGCGGATCGCGATCTCGCCGCGGTTGGCGATCAGCAGGCTCTCGATCGGCATGGCTCCTCGGGGGCCCCAAGGAATGCCACATCGGAAGGCCGGCGGCAGCCCGGACCTCGAGCCGCCTCAATTCGCGGCGCGGAGCGGCCGATGACGGGACGAAGCCACCGACCCGGTCGTTCCAGACCGCGGAGCCCCAGTCCTCTGAGCGATTTCGTCACACCGTTCCGCGAGCGGCACGAGCGCAGCCGCGCGCTCGACCTCCAGGCGCAGGTCGAGGAGTGCGCCGACTATCTCCAGCACCCCGACGTGCTGGTCGCGGAGTTCCTCGAGTCCTACTACCTGGTCGAGCGCAAGCTCGACCCGGAGCTCCACGACGAGCGGCTGGCCGCGACCCAGGCCGAGGTCGTGCTCGAGCCCTTCTTCGATTCGCTCGAGCTGCGCGTGCGCGCCGGCTCGCGCACCGAGACGATCCTCTGCGTCGGCGGCGCCTTCGATCCGCTGCCGGGCTTCCAGCACCCGGCGCTCGAGCGGCGCGGCGTCGACTACGTCGGCGTGCGCGACGGCTCGCGGCGCGTCGTGCTGGGCGTCACCGACGCGCACCGCGAGACGACCGTCTACGGCCTGCTGCTGCGCGGGCTCAACTGCCTCGCCGAGCTGGCGCCGCCCTTCCAGGTCGCGCGACTGCGCCGCCACGTGCTGCGCGAGCGCGTCGACCCCGAGCCGGTCTTCGACCTCCAGCTCGGCATCGCGCCCGGCGCGCGCCCCGAGCTCGAGACGTCGCTGCTCGTGCTGACCCGCGACCTCGCCGAGGTGTTCAAGCGCCACGTCGAGGACGAGAAGCAGTTCGAGGGCGCGATCGGCCGCATCGAGTGCGTCGAGCTCGGCGCCGCCGACGGCGCCCTGCGCGTGCGCTGGCGGACGTAGGGAGCCGCCGGAGCGCGGTCGAGGCGCTCCGTCCAGGATTCTCCATCCGCGGCGCGCGCGCGCTGGACGTGCAGCGCCGAAGCTTCCGGACGGCTGCGTTCCACCGGAGTCCCCATGCAGACCCTCTCCGCGATCCGCCCCGCCCGCCGAAGCCCCGAGTCCCCGCTCGGCGAGCTGCTGCGCCTGCACCGGCCGCGGCTGCTGATGGTCGAAGACGACCGCTCGCTCGAGCCGCTGGTGCGCCGCGCCGCGCGCTCGCTCGACCCGCCGGTCCTCGTCGACTGGTGCGACTCGGCCGAGAGCGCGCGCGAGCTGCTGGCGCGGCGCTTCTACGACGTCGTGCTCGCCGACTACCTGCTCGACGGCGACGACGCCGGCCTCGCGCTGCGCGGCGACTGCTGGGAGCTGCAGCCGCAGGCGGTGTTCGCGATGACCTCGTCGTACGCGCTCGAGGACTACCTGCACAGCGTCGGCCGCCCCGGCAGCCCGTTCCTGCCGAAGCCCTTCGGGCTGTGGGAGTGCCGGCGCTTCCTCGCGTCGCTGCTGCGCCCCGGCCGAGGCCGGCCGTGAGGCGGATCAGCGACGGCCCGATCCGCGTGCTGCTCGTCGAGGACGAGCTCGACTCGGCGCGCCTCGTGATGCGGCGCCTGCTGCGCTACCCGGGCGCGCCCTTCGAGGTGACGCACGCCGTCGACCTCGGCTCGGCGTTCGCGCTGCTCGAGGGCGACGGCGAGCCGCCCTTCGACGTGATGGTGCTCGACCTCGGCCTGCCCGACGCCGAGGGCTTCGACACGCTCGCGTCGGCATGCGGCGTCGCGCGCCACGTGCCGATCGTCGTGCTCACCGGCGTCGACGACGACGAGATGTCGCTGCGCGCGATCCGCGCCGGCGCGCAGGACTACCTGATCAAGCCGCTGACCGACGTGCGCCCGGTGGCGCGCGCGCTGCTGAACGCGCGCGAGCGCCACCGCCGGCTGAGCCGTCCGCCGCGGCCCACCGAGGAGATCGCGACGTGAGCTGCCCCCTGCGCATTCCGCACGAGGTCGAGGTCTTGATGATCGAGGACGACGTCGAGTACCGGCGTCTCGTCGAGGCCTGGCTGCGCGGCTCGCGCGCGCCCCGCTTCCGGCTCCACTTCGCGTCGCGCCTCGACGACGCCTGGCACGGCCTCGAGCGCTGCGACCTGATCGTCCTCGACCTCGGCCTGCCCGACGCCGCCGGCATGGAGACGCTCGTCGCCGCGCGCGAGCTGGCCGGGCCCGTCCCGATCGTCGTGCTCACGGCCAGCGACGACGCCGACCTGCGCCGCCGCGCGCTGCGGGCCGGCGCCGACGCGTTCCTCGCCAAGCGCGGCGCGGGCCCGACCGCGCTGCGCA
>CAZQYK010000360.1:0-4293 GCA_964597285.1 uncultured Spirochaetales bacterium | reverse complement strand
TGGCCCGCCACGACCAGGTGCTGGCGCGGACCAGCCACCTGCCGCACCTGCTGGCCTTCGCGTTCGCCGGCTCGTTCGCCCGGGCCCCGGGCGGGGCGCCGGAGCTCGCCGGCGGCGGCTTCCGAGACTTCACGCGGATCGCCCGCAGCGACTCGGAGCTGTGGGCGGACATCCTGACCGCGAACCGCAAGGCGCTGGCCGGGCCGGTCGCGGCCTCGGCCCGGGCGCTCGACGAGCTGGCGCGGGCCCTCGAAGCAGGCGACGCGGAGGCCCTGGACCGGCTACTCTCCGCCGCCCGCACAGCGCTCCATTCGACGTCGCTCCCCGGGGAGTCGGCGCCCGGACCCGAACCCCAGCCCGCGGCATCGCGCGGCGCTTCCGCCAACGGAGATCCCGATCCACGCCTATGAGTAACGCCAGCACCGGCGAGTCCTTCGCCGACCTGTTCGAGAAGAGCCTGCGCTCCGTCAAGGAGGGCGAGGTCGTCAAGGGCACCGTCCTCGCGATCGACGAGGAGCACGTGCAGATCGACATCGGCTTCAAGTCCGAGGGCATGGTCCCCGCGTGGGAGTTCATGGACGACGACGGCACCGTCCTCGTCGCGCCCGGCGACGAGGTCGACGTGCTGCTCGAGGAGGCCGAGGGCGACGACGGCCGGATCGTGATCTCGAAGGAGAAGGCCGACCGCCTGAAGGTCTGGGACGACATCAGCCGCGCCTACAAGGCCGACGAGCCGGTCGAGGGCACGGTGCTGTCGCGCGTCAAGGGCGGTCTCGCGGTCGACATCGGCGTCAAGGCCTTCCTGCCGGGCTCGCAGGTCGACCTGCGGCCGGTGCGCAACCTCGAGCACATCGTCGGTCAGAAGCTCCAGTTCAAGATCATCAAGTTCAACAAGCGGCGCGCGAACATCGTGCTGTCGCGCCGCGCGTTGCTCGAGAGCGAGCGCAAGAAGCTGCGCGAGGAGACGCTCCAGACGCTGGCCCCGGGCCAGATCGTCGACGGCGTGATCAAGAACCTCACCGACTACGGCGCGTTCATCGACCTCGGAGGCATCGACGGCCTGCTGCACGTCACCGACATGTCGTGGGGCCGCGTCAACCACCCGAGCGAGCTCTTCCAGGTGGGCGACGAGATCAAGGTGAAGGTGCTGAAGTTCGACCAGGACAACGAGCGCGTCTCGCTCGGCCTGAAGCAGATCCAGCCCGACCCGTGGATCGACGCGTCGATGCGCTACCCGATCGGCAAGCGCATCGCCGGGCGCGTCGTGTCGCTGGCCGAGTACGGCGCCTTCGTCGAGCTCGAGCCGGGCATCGAGGGCCTGATCCACGTCTCCGAGATGTCGTGGACGAAGCGGATCAAGCACCCGTCGAAGGTCGTCGGCGTCGGCGACGAGGTCGAGGCCGTCGTGCTCGACGCCGACGAGCGCGACCGCAAGATCTCGCTCGGCATGAAGCAGATCGAGCCGAACCCGTGGAGCGTCATCGAGGAGAAGTACCCGGTCGGAACGAAGGTATCGGGCGCGGTGCGCAACGTGACGAACTTCGGCGTCTTCGTCGGCCTCGAGGAGGGCATCGACGGGCTCGTGCACGTCTCCGACATCTCGTGGACCGAGCAGATCAAGCACCCGAGCGAGAAGTTCAACAAGGGCGACGTCATCGAGGCCGTGGTGCTGAAGATCGACAAGGAGAACGAGAAGTTCTCGCTCGGGATCAAGCAGCTCCAGGACAACCCGTGGAACGAGATCCTGCGCAAGTACCCGGTCGGCAGCGAGGTGACCGGCCCGGTCACGAACGTCGCCGACTTCGGCGCCTTCGTGAAGCTCGAGGACGGCATCGAGGGGCTGATCTACAGCTCCGAGCTCGCGCCCGAGCGGGTCGACAACCCGGCCGACGTCGTGCAGGCGGGCCAGGAGGTGACGGCGCTCGTCACCCGCGTCGACCCCGTCGAGCAGAAGATCTCGCTCTCGATCCGCGCGCTCACCGACAAGGAGCAGCGCGAGTCGTTGAAGAAGCTGGCGGCCCAGCAGTCGGCGCGACAGGCGACGACGCTGGGAGACCTCCTCGCCGAGAAGCTGGCCCGCAAGGCCGAAGGAGAGGAGGACTGAGCATGACCAAGAGCGGACTGATCGAGGCGGTCGCCGAGCGCACGCCGCACATCTCGAAGAAGGACACGGAGATCGTCGTCAACACGATCTTCGACTCGATGGCGAGTGCTCTGCGCCAGGGCGAGCGCATCGAGATCCGGGGCTTCGGAAGCTTCCAGGTCAAGGTGCGAGAGGCCCGCGAGGGCCGGAACCCGAAGACCGGCGAGCCGGTGCACATCTCCGCGAAGCGGACGCCGTTCTTCAAAGTCGGCAAGGAGCTCAAGGAGATGGTGGACGCGGGCCGGGGTCAGGGCTCGTCGTCGTAGGATCTCCCGCCGCTCTCGCCCCCCGGGAGTGACACATGCGCTGGGTGCGTCGTTCCGCCGGGGTGGCGCTCGTCGTCGCCGTCCTCGTCGGCGGCTGGTTGTTCGCGGCCGCGAACGACGAGCCGGTGCGCGTCGACTTCCTGTGGCTCGACGCCCAGGGTCCGCTCTGGCAGGCGGTGATCACGAGCTTCGCAGTCGGCTTCGCGCTCGCCGGGGCGATCGGCCTGTGGTTCGGGCTGCGCGCGAAGCTCGTGCAGCGCCGCTACCGCAAGGCGCTCGGCGGCCTCGAGTCCGAGGTCCACGAGCTCCGCAACCTTCCCCTCTCCCCCGACTCGGATGCGGCCGGCGCGACCGCTCGCGGCGACGCAGTGCAGCGCGCCGGCGAGCGCGAGGCCGGCGGAAGGGGCGCCTGATTCCCGTGTTCCGCTGGATGCGTGGCCGACGCGCCCCGCGCGCCCCGCGCGACGCCGACGAGGCCGCCCGCTCGGCGCTGCTCGCGTTGCTCGACCGCGACAACGAGCGGGCCGAGGCGCTGCTGACCGACGCGGCGAACCTCGACTCCTCGGGCGTCGAGCCCTATCTCGCGCTCGCGCGCTTCTACCGGATGCGCGGCGAGATCGGGCGCGCGATCCGCGTGCACCAGAACCTGCTGCTGCGCCGCGACCTCGACCCGGAGCAGACGGTCACGGCGATCGCCGACCTCGCCACCGACTTCCGCCAGGGAGGCTTCCTGCAGCGCGCGATCGCGTCGTACGAGGAGGTGCTGACGCGCGATCCGAGCCACGTCGGCGCGCTGCGCGCGCTCGTCGCGCTGCTCGGCGACGTGCGCGACTACCCGCGCGCGCTCGAGATGCAGCGCCGGCTCGCGAAGGTCGACCCGAGCTGCGGTCCGGCCGACGAGGCGCGGCTGCTCGTCGACATGGCCGAGGCCGAGATGGCCGCCGGTCGCGGCGACGCGGCGCGCCGCAGCGTGCGCCGCGCGCTGCGGCGCAACCCCGAGTCGGTGCGGGCGTGGCTCGTGAGCGGCGCGCTCGAGGCGGAGCGCGGCCGCCACCGCGCCGCGCTCGCCGCGTGGCAGAAGATCCCCGGTCTCGACCGCCGCAGCGGCGCGCTCGTGTATCCGCGGATCCAGGCGGCCTTCGCGGCGCAGGGCCGCAGTGCCGAGTTCGAGACCTACCTGCGCGGTCTGCTCGCCGGGCGCGAGGACGACGCGCACGCGCGGATGGCGCTCGCGCGCGCGATCGCCGCGCGCGGCGACGTCGAGGAGGCGCTCGCGGAGCTGCAGCGCCTGCTCGAGCGCGAGCCGGAGAGCCTCGAGGCGCGCGGCGTGCTCGGGCGGCTGCTGCTCTCCGAGCGCCGCGACGCCGAGGCGGCGAAGGCCTACGCGGAGCTGCTCGACGTGCTCGAGCGCCGCGGATTCCTGCGCGCCGAGCGCCACGGGCCGCTGCGGGAGCCGTTCGCATGAGCGGGCCCGGCAAGGGCGCACGCGCGGCGAAGTCGGCGCTCGAGACGCCGATGATGCGCCAGTTCCTCGCGATCAAGGAGGAGCACCCCGACGCGATCCTCTTCTACCGGATGGGCGACTTCTACGAGATGTTCCTGCGCGACGCCGAGATCGCCGCGCCGCTGCTCGAGATCGCGCTGACGACGCGCGACAAGGGCAAGCCCGACGCGGTGCCGATGTGCGGCGTGCCGGTGCACGCGGCCGACCAGCATCTCGCGGTGCTCGCGCAGCACGGGCTGCGGGTCGCGATCTGCGAGCAGGTCGAGGACGCGCGGCAGACGGGCGGGCGGCGGCTGGTGCGGCGCGAGGTCGTCGAGGTCGTGACGCCGGGCCTCGCCGGCGACCCGCAGGCGATCGAATCGCGCAGCGAGCTCGCGCTC
>CAZQYK010000359.1:0-3802 GCA_964597285.1 uncultured Spirochaetales bacterium | reverse complement strand
CGAGGGTGCCGTCGGGCGTGATGGTCGTGCCGGGCGACTGCGCCGCTCCGCTCAGCGGGATCGCGATCAAGAGAACCAGAGCCGGCCAAGCCGTCGTGTGCGCCAGTCGATTCCTCATGGAAACTCCACCGTCAACGCCATGTGAAGGCCGTCGTCTTGCAGGTTGTAGTCGTCGCTCGAGACGTCGATGTCGCGGAAGTCCTCGGCCCAGTGGAACTCGAAGGAGAGGTGGCGCGTGACCGCGACGCGCGCGGCGGCGCCGGCGCTCGAGATCTCGCGCGGGCCGACGGTGCTGCGGTCCTGGTTCCACGACCAGCCGGCGTCGACGAAGGGGCCGGCCTCGATGCGCAGCAGGCCGTCGGCGCTCGTGAACAGCGGCACGCGGATCTCGGCCGACACGACCGCGCCGTTGTCGCGCACGAGCGTGTTCTCGCGGTAGCCGCGCACCGTGTAGCGGCCGCCCACCGCGAACTGCTCGAGGCCGAGCAGCGGGCGGTCGGCGAGCTGGACGTCGCCGCGGACGATCAGCTGCGTGCCCCACAGGCGCTCGAAGCGGTGCGCGAGCTGGGCCTGCGCCAGCCACGACACGAACTCACCGTCGGGCGCGCGGCCGCGGTTGCTCGTGGCGCCGAAGATCGGCAGGCCCACCGAGAGCTGCGAGCGCAGCGCCAGAACCTGGCTGCGCGTGCGGTACGACCAGGCGCCGCCAACGCGCGCGACCGTGAGCTCCGCCTTGCCGTCGCGCGGACCCTCGACGAAAGAGAACGGCGAGCCGAGCAGGAATGACTCGCTCTGCCGCCACTCGCCGGTCGCGAAGAGCTCGGCGTGCTGCTCGAGCGTGCGGCACAGCGGCTGCGTCAGCGTGAAGCCGTAGGTCTGGGTGCGGCTCTCGATGTCGAGGTCGTCGAAGGGGCGCTCGACCACGTCGCTCCACGTCGCCTGGCCGTGCACTTCGAAGGTCGTGTCCCAGCGCGTGAACGGGACCGAGTACCCGCCCTCGACGAGGCGCAGCCCCTCGCTGCCGGTGAAGCCGGTCCAGATCGCGTCGCCCCAGCCGGTGACGTTGCGCCAGCCCGCCTGGATCTTCCCGGCCTCGGAGCCGATCGCCGGCGTCTCGTAGTTGTTGCCCTGGAGGAAGATCCACCACGGCGGCGCCTCGGCGACGTTCACCGCGAGCACCGATTCGCCGAGGCGATCGGTGGGCTCGAGCGCCGCGTTGACGGTGCGGATCCGCGCGTCCTTCTGGAGCACCTGGAGCCGCTGCTCGAGCTCGCCGACCTGGATCGGCTCGTCGCCGGGGTCGACGCGGCTGCGCACGTAGCGCTCGCGCAGGCGGCCGTCGGTCTCGACGCGCACGTCCGAGACGCGGCCTCCGACGATGCGAATCTCGAGCACGCCGTCGGCGAGCGACTGGTCGGGGATCACCGCGCCCGACGTCACGTAGCCGGCCTCGATGAGCGCCCGTGTCAGCCGGTCGCGCAGCTCGGCGATCTGCGAGTAGTCGAGCGCTCGGTGGTCGTACGGGCGCGTGATCTCGCGCACCCGAGACTCCGGGAGCAGCGCGTCGCCGGTGACGACGATCTCGCGCACCGGCGCGCGAACCTCGGGAATCTCGAGGCGCTCCGCGTCGCGCTCGTCGGGCAGCTGGAGCGGCGGGAGCGTGTCGCCGCGCTCGCGCTCCGGCGGCTGGAAGGGCGGGAGCTCGAGCGGCTTCGAGCCGGGCGTCACGTCCTGGGCGAGCGCGGCAGGAGACGCCGAAGCGAGCAGCGCCAACGCGATCCAGAGGGCTCGCGATCTCGGCTCGGTCCTCGGAGCCAGCCCAGCGGGGGACGGGGTGAAACTCATCTGTGTAACGCCTGCGAACCCTATCACGCGGCTCACGGTGCCGTGAAGCGTGTCGGAGGTCGCGTCGGAGTTGGCAGGTCGGGCGTGCCGATCGGCGGGCGGCGATTCGCCTACCGAACCATCTTCAGCTCGACGCGCCGATTCTCGGCTCGCGCCTCCTCGCTCCGGTTCGCGACCACCGGCTGGGTCTCTCCGAAGCCCTGGGCCTCGAGCAGCGTCGAGTCGACCGCGAACTGCTGCACGAGATAGCGCCAGGCGGCCTTCGCCCTCCGCTCCGAGAGCGCGAGATTGGCCGCGTCGGTGCCGACGTCGTCGGTGTGGCCCGCGAGCACGAAGTCGTAGCGCTGCATCTTCGAGTCGCGCAGCGCCTTGCCCACCTCGTCGAGCTGGCGGCGCGCGTCGTCGGTCAGCTGGTCGGAGGCGAAGTCGAAGTGGATCTTCAGGTCCAGCGCCTTCGGCTCCTTGCTGCGAACGGTGATCTCGGCCCAGCGGACGATGTCGGGCGCCGTGTACGGCAGTGCGGAGGCGACGCTCGCGACGCGCTGCACGACTCGGAGGTCGAAGCGGCCCGCGAGGACGTGGGCCGACGGGCTCCGGCGCAGCGCCTCGGCGAGGCGGTCGGCCAGCTCGGCGACGCGCTCCGTCTCGACGATCGGACTTCCGGGCTCCAGCCCGAGGTCGGCCGGCGCGATCGGCTCGGGCGTCGCAAATGCGAAGAGCGCATCGCGACCGTAGGGCGGGGCCATCTCGAGCTCGAGCACCTTGTCCTCGCCCGCCTCCACCGCGCTGTCGCTCGCGACGTCGGTCGGGAGCAACACGGTCGCGGTGCCGTTGCTGTCGACGTAGATCGCGGTCAGGTGCCCATCGCGAGCCGAGCGGAAGTGGAAGACGGTCTTGTCACCGGCGACCACCTCCGCCGTGCCGCGCTCGTCGACCCAGACCTCGACCCCGCCGCGCGCTCCGCGCAGGCCCTCGAGAATCGCGAGCGCCTCTTCGTTCGGCGCCGCCGACGCGACGAAGGCGGCACTCGCGGCGATCATCACCGAAGCCAGCGACGCAACGAGCTTCCGAACCATGGCGGCCTCCTCGGGCGCGTCAGGCGACGTGCGTCGCCTTGCGCAGCCCAGGGTCGGGAATCGACACGCCCGGCGCAGTGAAGTATTTCACAGGCTTGTCCGGTTAGGAGAAAATGTTGGGCCGCCCGGAGGCCTTTGCTATGCGCAACCGGGCGAGCGCGGGCTCCGACTAGCGCCCGCGCAACGCGATCCAAGGAGTCTCCGTGCCTGATCGGTGGCCTCGGCCTGGGCGGCTCGGGCGTTGGGTGTCGAGCCGTTTCCGAAGGAACAGCGCGGGGATGCAACCCGGCCCGCGGCCAACCGGCCGCGCGCTCGAGCTGCTCGTGGTCGAGGGAACCGACGCCGGGAGCCAGTTCACAGTCGACGGCGAGACGATCCGCATCGGGCGGGGCGCCCTGGAGGCGGGCCGCACTGGGGCGGTATGCCTCAGCGACCCCACCGTGTCGCCGCGCCAGGCCTACCTCCACGTCAGTGACACCGATGTGGCGATCGAGCACCGCGAGGGAGCCACCAACCCGACCCTCGTGAACGGCCGGGCGATCGGACGCACGACGATCGAGGTCGGCGACCGGATCCAGATGGGCCGCACGCTGATCGAGGTGCGGTCGCGGCCCGGCATCACGCTGTCGGGGCTTCTGACGATCCGTCAGCCGACCGAGTCCGTCGAACGGTCGGACCACTCCGTCGCCGCCGCCACGACCGAGATCCGCCCGCCGCCGCCGCGCCCGGCCGCGCTCGTCGTGCTGGAGGGGGTTCCGGGGCTCGACGGGCGGCGCTTCCCACTGCGCTCGATCCTGAACCGCGTCGGTCGGCATTCGGCCAACGACGTCGTGCTGGACGAGCCGGGCGTCTCGCGCTTCCACGCCGAGCTGTTCTGGCTG
>CAZQYK010000358.1:0-3473 GCA_964597285.1 uncultured Spirochaetales bacterium | reverse complement strand
GGCGGCGGCCGTGGCGGCGGCGCCCCGCCGCCGGCCGCGCCACCCCTCGACGCCGAGGCCGAGCGCGCGCGCGACGAGGAGCTCTCGCGGTGAAGGTCTACACGCGGCGCGGCGACGGCGGCGAGACCGACCTCTTCGGCGGCGGCCGCGTTGCGAAGGACGCGCTGCGCGTCGAGGCCTACGGCGCCGTCGACGAGCTCAACGCGGCGCTCGGCGTCGCCGCGGCCGCGAGCGACGACGCCGAGCTGCGCGACCTGCTCGAGCGCGCGCAGGCGCAGCTCTTCGCGCTCGGCGGCGTGCTCGCGACGCCCGACCCGGCGCACCGCGCGAAGAGCGGCCTGCCAGAGCCGACGACCGACGACGTCGCCGGCCTCGAGCACCGCATCGACGCATTCGAGCGCGAGCTCGCCCCGCTCGAGCGCTTCGTGCTACCGGGCGGAAGTCCCTCGGCCGCGGCGCTCCACGTCGCCCGCACGGTGTGCCGGCGCGCCGAGCGCCGCTGCGTCGAGCTCGCGCGCGGCGAGGACGTCGGCCCGGCGAGCGTCGCCTTCCTGAACCGGCTATCCGATCTGCTCTTCGTGATGGCGCGCGTCGCGAACCGCCGCGCCGGCGTCGCCGACGTGGAGTGGGAGGGGATCTCGCGCTGACGCCGGGAGGCCTCGGAGCTGGCCGATGTAGGTCGCGGGCCGCTCGAGGCGCAGCCGGATCACCGTGCCGATCGCGAAGCCGACGAGCAGCGAGATCCCGAGCGCGAGCAGGACGTGGCGCAGCAAGGACATCGCGGAGCGCAGGGTAGGGCGGCCGGCCGCTCGGGGCCGCTCGCGCTCTTCGCCTACGGCACGCTGCGCCGCGGCGCGCCGATGCCCGGCCTGATCGAGGGCCGCGCGACCTGGGTCGGCCCGGCCGACGCGCCGGGCCGCCTCGTCGACCTCGGCGCGTTCCCGGGCCTCGTCGCGCCGCACTCGCGCGCCGACCGTGTCGTCGGCGACCTCTTCGCGCTCGAAGCCGAGTACGCCGCGGCGCTGCTCGACGCGCTCGACCGCTATGAGGGCGCGAGCTTCCGCCGCGAGAGCGCGACGGTGCACGGTCCGCACGGCGAGGTCGAGGCCTGGCTCTACCGCTGGACCGGGGACGTCCGGGGGCGCCGGGTGGTGAGCGGCGGAGACTACCTGGGTGCGGTCGGGCACGACGGGGGAAGGCGCCGGGGCTCCGGAGGATGAGCGCGCTGCGACGTTATGCACCCTAACGATCTTCCCGCCGATCACGATTGACGCCCCTCTCGGGACCGGCCAAGATGCGCCATGTCCTGGGGAGGGAAGGTCGTGGCGCGCTGTCGTTGCTCTCCGTCGTGGCTCGCACTGCTCGCAATGCCAGCGGCCTTCGCCGGCGCAGCCCATGCGACCGCCGTCGGCCCGGTCACGGAGCTCTTTGCGCCGGCCGACTTCGCGTTCGCCACGACGCTGATCAACTTCGACGACGCGTCCGACGGCGACGTCGCGAACACGCGCTACCAGGCGCAGGGCGTCGCGTTCCAGAACACGGGCGCGGCGATCCCGATTCGCGACTGGGCCGGCATTCCGCGCGCGACCACCTCGGCTCCGAACGTGATCGCCACGATCGACCGCTACCAGGACACCGGCTCCGAGTTCAGCGACTTCCTCGACCTCTTCTTCACGGCGCCCACCTGGGAGGTAGGGGCCTTCTTCGGAAACGACCAGGGGATCCAGCCGACGATGCAGATGCAGCTCTCGGTCTTCGACGCCTCCGACGCGCTGATCGGCCTGGTCCTGGTGGACGTCAACGCGAACACCTCGGTCGACCAGTTCGTCGGGCTGCGCAGCGACGACACGCCTTTCCACCGCGCCCGCTTCGAGCACGTCCTGGCCCAGGGCGACCTCTCGGTCGTGCTCGACGACGTGCGCTTCACCGCGGTGCCCGAGCCGTCGAGCCTCGCGCTGCTCGGCTGCGCGCTCGGAACCCTGGTCGCCGCCCGTCGGCCCCGGCGCCGCGGCCGCGCGAAGACGGCCACCTTCGGGTCGCGTCGTGCACCTTCCCTCAGCCCATCAGCTCCAGCAGCTCCTCGCGCGTGAGCACGGCCGCGGCACCGGCGCCGCCGAGCGCAGCGTCGGACAATGCGCGCTTGCGCTCCTGGAGCGCGAGCACGCGCTCCTCGACGGTGTCGCGGGTGACGAGGCGCCAGACCATCACCGGGCGGGTCTGGCCGATGCGGTGCGCGCGGTCGGCGGCCTGCGTCTCGACGGCCGGGTTCCACCACGGGTCGAGGATGAAGACGTGGTCGGCGGCGGTGAGGTTGAGGCCCGAGCCGCCGGCGCGCAACGACACGAGCAGCACCGGCGGGCCGCCGTCTCGCTGGAAGTCGGCGACGACCGCGGCGCGGTCGCGCGTCGCGCCGTCGAGGCGGCCGAACGCGAGGTCGGCCTCGCGCAGCTCGGGCTCGACGCGGTCGAGCAGCGACGTCCACTGCGAGAACACGAGCGCGCGATGGCCCTCGGCGACCGCCTCGTCGAGGTTCTCGCGGAGCACGTCGAGCTTCGACGAGCGCTCCGCCTGCACGCCGGGAAGCAGACCGGAGTGGCACGCCGCCTGGCGCAGCCGCAGCAGTGCCTCGAGCACCTGGAGCGCGCCGGTGCCGGCGGCGAAGCGCTTCGCGACGTCGTCGCGGGTCGCCGCGAGCACCGCGTCGTAGGTCGCGCGCTCCTCGGCCGTGAGCTCGACGTGGAGCACGCTCTCGGTGCGCGGCGGCAGCTCGGGCGCGACGTCGCGCTTCAGGCGCCGCAGCACGAAGGGCCGCACGCGCGCGCGCAGGCGCTCGGCCGCGGCCGCGTCGCCGGCGGCGATCGGGCGCGCATGGCGATCGTCGAAGTCGGCGCGCGAGCCGAGCCAGCCGCGCGACAGGTACTGGAACTGGCTCCACAGCTCGGCGAGCCGGTTCTCGACCGGCGTGCCGGTGAGCGCGAGCCGGAAGCGCCCGGGCAGCGCGTGCGCGGCGCGCGCGACCTGGCTGTCGGGGTTCTTGATCGCCTGTGACTCGTCGAGCACGACGCTCTCCCAGTCGACCCCGGCGAGCGCGTCGGCGTCGAGGCGCAGCAGCGCGTAGCTCGTGACGGTGAGGTCGGCGCGCGGGTCGAGCGCGCGCGACGCGCCGTGGTAGACGCAGACGCGCAGCGCCGGCCGGAAGCGGGCGGCCTCGGCGGCCCAGTTCGGCACGACGCTCGTCGGCGCGACGACGAGCGTGCGGCCGCGCACCGCGCACAGCGCCTGGAGCGTCTTGCCGAGGCCCATGTCGTCGGCGAGCAGCGCCGGGAGCCCGAGGTCGCGCAGGCGGCCGAGCCAGCGCACGCCGTCGCGCTGATAGCCGCGCAGCTCGGCGCGCAGGTCGTCGGGCAGCGCCGCGCTCGCCGGCTCGGCGGGGCCTTCGAGCGCGCGCCGCAGCGCCGCGGCGGCCGCCGGCG
>CAZQYK010000357.1:0-4403 GCA_964597285.1 uncultured Spirochaetales bacterium | reverse complement strand
GATCGTGCAGGGCGGCGAGGCCGGCGGCCACACCGGGAGCGTGCCGACGACGGTGCTGCTGCCCCAGGTCATCGACGGGGTCGACATCCCGGTGATCGCCGCCGGCGGCTTCTTCGACGGCCGGGGCCTCGTCGCCGCGCTCGCGTACGGCGCCGTCGGCATCGCCATGGGCACGCGCTTCCTGCTCACGAGCGACTCGCCGGTGCCCGACGCGATCAAGCGCATCTACCTCGAGAAGGCGGTCACCGACACGGTCGTCACGACCCAGGTCGACGGCCACCCGCACCGCGTGCTGCGCACGCCCTTCGTCGACCGCCTCGTGCGCGCGAACGCGCTCACGAGCCTGCCGCGCGCGGCCGCGAACGCGTGGCGCTTCCGGCGCCTGCTCGGCACGCCGTGGCGGCAGCTGCTGCGCGAGGGCCTGTCGATGAAGCGCAGCCAGGAGCTCTCGTGGAGCCAGGTGGTGATGGCCGCGAACGCGCCGATGCTGCTGAAGGCGTCGATGGTCGACGGCAACGTCGCGTCGGGCGTGATGGCCGGCGGCCAGGTGACGGGGCTGATCGAGGACCTGCCGAGCTGCGCCGAGCTGATCGCCCGCATCGTGCGCGAGGCCGAGGAGACGCTCGTGCGCCTCGGCGGCGCGCCGCGCCCGGGCGCGGGCGCCTAGCGTGGCGCGGCCCGCGGAGGTTCCGGTGCGGCCGGCGGCGACGGTGATGCTCGTCGACGACCGGCCGGACCTGCACGTGCTGCTGCTGCGGCGGCGCGCGGCATCGGTCTTCGTCGGCGGGATGTCGGTCTTTCCGGGCGGCGGCGTCGACCCGCACGACGCCGACCCCGAGGTCGAGGCGCTGTGCGCCGGGCTCGGCGACGCGGCGGCGAGCGCGCGGCTCGGCGTCGCCGCCGGCGGCCTCGCCTACTGGGTGGCCGCGACGCGCGAGACCTTCGAGGAGTCGGGCGTGCTCTTTGCGCGCCACGCCGAAGGCGACCGGCCCTTCGACCCCGCCGACCCGGCGCTGGCCGAGCGCCTCGCGGCCGAGCGACGCGCCGTCGACGCCGGCGAGCGGCGCCTCGCCGACGTCGTGCGCGAGCTCGGCCTGCGGCTCGGCGTCGACGCGATGCACTACGCGGCGCGCTGGATCACGCCGCCGGGCCCGCCGCGCCGCTACGACACGCGCTTCTTCCTCACCGCGCTGCCGGCGGGCCAGACGCCGGTGCCCGACCGCCGCGAGGCGGTGCACTCGGAGTGGATCCGCCCGGCCGACGCGCTCGCACGCTTCCGCGCCGGCGAGCGCGCGATGCTGCCGCCGACGGTCGGGATGCTGCGCGTGCTCGAGACCTACGAGAGCAGCGCGGACGTCGTGCGCGCGGCCGCGGCCGCCGAGTCGGCCCCCGACCGGCCGGTGCGGATCGCCGGCCACGCGGCTGGCGACGGGACGTGGACCGTGCTGCTGCCGGGCGAGTCGACGCGCGACGCGCCGGCCGGCGCCGCGCTCCACGAGATGCAGGCCTGGGTGCGGCTCGGCGCCCGGGGCGCGGAGGCCTAGCAGGCGATGGCGACGGGACGGGTCGAGGGCAAGGTCGCGATCGTGACGGGCTCGGCGCGGGGCACCGGCGCGGCGACGGCGCGGCTGCTCGCGGCCGAGGGCGCGCGCGTCGTCGTCGCCGACGTGCTCGAGGAGCCGGGTGCGATCGTCGCGAAGGAGCTCGGCGCGCGGGGCGCGTTCGAGCGCCTCGACGTCGGCTCCGAGGAAGACTGGTCGCGGGTCGTCGACGCGACGCTCGCCCGCGCCGTCGACGTGCTCGTGAACAACGCCGCAGTGCTGCACATGGCCGCGATCGAGGACACGACGCTCGCCGACTACGAGCGGGTCGTGCGCGTGAACCAGGTGGGCCCCTACCTCGGGATCCGCACCGTCGCGCCGGTGATGCGCCGCGCCGGGTGCGGCTCGATCGTCAACGTGTCGTCGATCGACGGCATGAGCGCAAAGAACGGGCTGATCGCGTACTCGGCGAGCAAGTGGGCCGTGCGCGGCATGACGCGAGTCGCGGCGATCGAGCTCGGCCAGCACGGGATCCGCGTCAACGCGGTCTGCCCCGAGGCCGGCAGCGCCGAGATGATGCGCCCGTACATCCCGGCGAGCGTCGACCCGGAGCTCGCGGCGTCGTTCCAGCAGCGCACGCTGAAGACGCAGATGAAGCGGCCGCTCGCCGAGAAGATCTCCGACGTCGCGAAGCTCGTGCTCTTCCTCGCCTCCGACGACAGCGCCTCGTGCACCGGCGCCGACTTCCTCGTCGACGGCGGCAATCTCGCCGGCACGCGCGTCAAGGGCGCCCCGGGCGCGTAGCGCCGCGACGCGACCGTGCGCGAGCTCCTCGGCGACATCCGCGGCCGGGGGCTCTGGGTGGTGCTCGGCTGCCTGGTGTGCCAGATGGGGCTCGGCTTCGGCTACGGCATCACGCCGCTCGCGCCCAGCATGCTGGCGGAGCTCGGCTGGTCGCGCGCGGCGCTCTCGGCCGCGCAGGCGCCGCAGGGCTTCCTGATCGCGTTCGCAAGCCCGCTCGTGGGCTTCGGCGTGGCGCGCTTCGGCGGGCGCGCGGTGCTGTGCTGGGGGGCCGTCGTGCTGGGCGTCGGCTACGGCCTGTTCGCCGCCGTGCAGGCGTGGTGGCAGCTCGCGCTGGCGTGGTCGCTCGTCGGGCTCGGCGTCGCCGGGCTCGGCGACATCACGGTCGGGGCGGTGGTCGCGCAGCGCGTCGCCCGCTCGCGCGGCCTCGCGCTCGGCATCGTCTACACGGGCTCGAACCTCGGCGGCTTCGTCGCGACGCGTGCGATGGTCGCCATCGCCGGCGAGTGGTCGTGGCGCGTCGGGGTCGCCTCCGCCGCGCTGTGCGCGTTCGCGATCCTGCTTCCGGCCGCGTGGTTCGCGGTGCGCGAGCGGCGCGGCGCGGAGGAGGTGGCGCGGGCCGAGCAGGAGGCCGTGGACCTCGGCGAAGCGGACGGCTCGCTCGACGTGCGGGAGGCCCTGCGCACGCGCAGCTTCTGGATCCTCGCGTTCACGCTGGTCGGCTTCTGGATGTACCTGTACGCGGTGCTCGGCCACTTCGGCCTCGCGCTCGCCGACGCCGGCATCGTCGAGCTCGAGCGCGGCGCGTACTGGTCGAACACGGTCCTGATGGGCCTGGTCAGCAAGGTCGCCTTCGGCTGGCTCGCCGACCGCATCCCCGCCAAGCGGGCGCTGCTGCTCGACTACGGCCTGCTGGCCGCGTCGTCGCTGCTGCTGATGTCGATCCCGGGCGGGGCCCCGCCGGTGGTCTGGGGCTTCGTGCTGGTGTTCGGCTTCTCGTACGCCGCGCGCGACGTGGTCACGCCGCTGATCCTGGTGCACTGCTTCGGCAGCCGGAACCTCGCGCAGCTCTACGGCCTGCTGATGCTGACGATCCTGCCCGGAAACCTCGGCGGCATCCTGACCGGCTGGGCGCACGACCGCACCGGCAGCTACGCCGGCGCCTTCGCCGCGCTCGCGCTCTGGAACCTGGTCTCGTTCGCGCTGCTGCTCGCCGTGCGCGACGAACGCCGCGCCTGAGAGGGGCGCGCCCCGTGCAGGATCGGCAACGCGGTTGAACAATGCGCGCCGCGCGTTCGGCGCCCGCGACCGCGGCGGCGGCGCCGGGCTCGCCGCCGCGTCGGCACGCAACTTGCTCGGGTGGTTCCCCGACGCAGAGGAGGAAACACCCGTGAAGAGTCTCGAGAGATCGATCGAAGTCGAGGTCCCGGTGCGGACGGCCTACAACCAGTGGACCCAGTTCGAGGACTTCCCGAACTTCATGGAGAACGTCGAGGAGGTCCGACAGCTCGACGACCAGACCCTAGAGTGGCGCGCCGTGCTCGGCGGGAAGACCGAGCGGTGGCGGGCGGAGATCACCGAGCAGAAGCCGGACGAGCGCATCGCATGGCGCTCGACGTCGGGCGCCACCCACGCCGGCGTCGTCACGTTCCACCATCTGTCCGACGACCGCTGCAAGGTGATGCTGCAGATGGACTACGAGCCGGAGGGCTTCGTGGAGAACCTGGGCGACCTGATCGGGGTCACCGGGCGCCGCGTGAAGGGCGACCTCGAGCGCTTCAAGAAGTTCATCGAGGCGCGCGGCCGCGAGACGGGCGCCTATCGCGGAGAGATCGGGTAGCGCAGCGCCGGAGCCCAGGAGACGTGGACCGCCCGCTCGCACTGCTCGTGGTCGACTACGTCAATCCCTTCGACTACGACGAAGACTCGCCGTCTACGGGAGGGCGAGCGCGCGCACCCCGTCGACCCGGATCGGGCCGCCGGCGCTGCGCAGCAGCAGCTCGCCGCGCGCCTCGCCCACGGCGATGCGGCCCCCGCGCGTGCGGGCCGAGACCTCGCCGC
>CAZQYK010000356.1:0-11508 GCA_964597285.1 uncultured Spirochaetales bacterium | reverse complement strand
CGCCGCGTCGCCGGCGTCGGCTCGAGGCCCACGCGCCACGCGCCGGCGGCGAACGCGCCCCAGCCGAGCGCGTAGGTGGCCGCGGCGATCGGGAGCTGCGGCGTGCCATGGAAGGCCGGCAGCGGCGCGATCGCGAGCGCGACGCCCTCGGCGACCTTCGCGGCGCGCGCCGCCGCGACGAAGAGCCACGCGCCGAGGTCGCGCTCGCCGAGCTGGTACAGCCCGGACGGCTCGGCCGCGCCGGCGGCGAGCGCGTAGTAGCTGCCGAGCAGCGCCGCGAGCACCGCGGCCGACAGCGCGAGCGCGGCGACGGCCGCCACCCGCCCCCCGCGCCCCGGCAGCGCCTCGCCGCGCCACGACCACCACGCGTACACCGCGCCGTGCAGCGCGAACGGGCCCTTCGAGAGCAGCGACAGCGCGAGGTACGCGAGGCCGCGCGCGCGCGCGAGGTTCGGCAGCACCAGCGCCGCGAAGAGGATCAGCAGCAGGTCGCTGCGCTGCGCGATCCAGAAGAGCGGGAACAGGAAGGCAGGGTGCGCGACGATCGCGACGAGCAGCAGCGGCGCGCGCGGGTCTCCGCGCACGAGCCGCCAGCCGGCGGCGACGCAGGCGTTCGCGAGCGCGAGGCTCGCGAGCCGCTGCACGAGAACGCCGTCGCCGAAGAGCGACGCGAGCGGGTAGCTCAGCACCCAGACCGGCCGCGCGGCGAGGAAGCGCCAGAAGACGCCGGGCTCGGGCGCGGCGAGGCTCCCGTTCAGCAGCTGGTCGTCGTCGCCGGCGAGGAAGCCGAAGCCGAGCGACGGCAGCGCCCACAGGTTCAGCGCCGCGAGCGCGACGGCGAGGCCCAGCCTCTCCCTGCGCGGGCTCAGTCGCGGTTCCCCGCTACCGCGACGCCGGCGAGCCGGCCCGAGAAGGTCGCGTCGGCGAGCGACAGGCCGCTGTTGTAGCCGTGCGCCGGCATCCCGGACGCGTTGCGCCCGGCCGCGTACAGGCCGGGCACGACCGCGCCGTCGGCGTCGAGCACCTCGCCGGTGGGCCGCGTGTGGAGCCCGCCGAGCGTGAACGCCGACCAGAACGGGTACTTGTCGAGCGAGAGGTCGAGCACGACGTAGGGCGGCCGGTCGAGCGGCTGGAGCCAGCGCGCCTCCTTGTGGAAGAGCGGGTCCTCTCCGCGCCCGGCCCCGGCGTTGTAGGCCTCGAGCGTCCGCACGAGGCTGCCCTTCGGGAAGATCTTCGCCTCGGCCTCGAGCTCGGCGAAGCTCTCGCCGACCGCGAGGATCTCGGTCGGGAGCTGCGGCGGCTCGTAGAGCGCGTCGTCGAGCACGAGCCAGATCCGTCCGCCCTCGCGCCACATCCCGATCTCGCCGAGCAGCGACTGGTACAGATCCTCCGCGCAGAAGCGCTGGCCGGCGGCGTTGACGAGCACGCCCTTGACGAACTGGCGGTTGCGCGAAAACGGCACGACGATGCACGCCGCCTCCATCCGGATCGCCGCGCCGCCGGCGCCCTGCCCCATCCGGATCCCGCGCCCGTCGTCGCCGTCGCAGCCGAGGCGGAAGCGCACCTTGCGCGTGACCGGCGCGTAGCGCTCGAGCATCGCCTTGTCGTGGATGTAGCCCCCGGCCGTCAGCACGACGCCGCGGCGCGCGCGCACGCAGACCTCCTGGCCGCCGACCGTCGCGACGACGCCGACGACGCGGCCGTCGCGGTCGACGATCAGCGGCTCGCAGAGCGCGTCGGTGACGACCTCGACGCCGGCCGGCTCGAGCTGGGCGAGCAGCCGCTCCATCATCATCCCGCCGGCGTTCTCGCCGGTCTGCTGCGCGGTGTGGCCGCGCGGGGCCGGCCGCGCGATCTCGCGGAACGGCCACGCGAGCTCGCTGCCGGTGTACGAGAGGCCGTCGTCGGTCGCCGGGTCGGTGCCGACCTCGACCGGCAGGTAGGTCGGCTTGAACGGGACGCCGCGGCCGGTGATCCAGTGGTAGTGCTCGACGCTGCGCTCGCAGTAGACGCGGATCTTCTCGGCGTCGGCGCCCGGGCCGCACGACGCGACCAGGTACTCGAACATCTCCTCCGGGTCGTCCTCGAAGCCGCAGGCCTTCTGCAGCGGCGTGCCGCCGCCCATGTAGAGCTGGCCGCTCGCCTGCGCCGACGTGCCGCCGCCCTTCCACGCGCGCTCGAGCACGAGCACCTCGGCTCCGGCCGCGCGCGCCTCGAGCGCGGCGCAGACGCCGGCGCCGCCGGCGCCGACGATCGCGACGTCGGTCTCGCGCTGCCAGACCTTCACGTCGGACGCGTCGCGCGGGTGCGCGGCGCGGCGCGCCGGGGCGGTGGACTCGCTCATGAAGGCTCCTCAGGCTTCGTGTTCTTCGCGGCGGACAGGAAGGCCGGGCGCTCGCCGCCGCCGTGCAGCAGCAGCGTCGCGCCGCTCGCGTACGATGCCAGCGGCGAGGCCAGGAACGCGCAGGCCTCGCCGACGTCGCGCGGCTCGGCGATCCGGCCGAGCGGCACCGTCGCGCCGACCGCGGCGACCCCTTCGGCATCGCCGTAGTGCAGCTCCGACTGCTCGGTGCGCACCATGCCGGCGGCGACGCACAGGACGCGCACCTTCGGCGCCCACTCGACCGCGAGCGACTGCGTCAGCGAGTGCAGCCCGGCCTTCGCCGCGCCGTACGCGGCGGTGCCCGGCGAGGGCCGCAGGCCGCTGACGCTGCTGATGAAGAGGATCACGCCGCCGCCTTCCTGCGCCTGCATCGTGCGGTTCGCGCGCTGCGCGAAGTGGAGCGGCGCGATCAGGTTCAGGCGCAGGATCGCCTCGTGGAAGCGCGGCGACGCGGTCGCCGCGTCGGCCGCTGGCGCGCCGCCGGCGTTGTTGACGAGCACGTCGAGGCGCCCGAAGCGCTCCTCGGCGAACGCGGCGACGGCGTCGATCTGCTCGAGCTCGCGCAGGTCGGCGGCGGTGAAGTGCGCGCGCCGCCCGCCGGCCTCGGGCAGCGACTCCGGCTCCCGGCGCCCGCAGATCACGACCTCGGCGCCCGCCGCGAGCAGCGCCTCGCTGATGCCGCGCCCGACGCCGCGGCCGCCGCCGGTGACGATCGCGACGCGCCCCGAGAGGTCGATCGCGAGCGCCACGTCAGAGCCCGAGCCCGCGCGCAACGCGCTCGCGGTGCCAGGCCGGCGTGCCGAGCAGTGCCTCGGAGGCGCGCGCGCGCTTGAAGTAGAGGTGCGGGTCGTACTCCCAGGTGAAGCCGACGCCGCCGAAGATCTGGATGCTCTCGGCCGCGCAGCGGTAGTAGGCCTCGCTGCAGTAGGCCTTCGCGAGCGACGCCGCCATCGGGAGCTCGGGCCGGTCCTCGGCGGCGACGCAGGCCGCGTAGTACGCGGCCGAGCGCGCGGTCTCGACGGCGACCATCATGTCGGCGCACTTGTGCTTGATCGCCTGGAACGAGCCGATCGGCCGCCCGAACTGCTCGCGCTCCTTGGCGTAGGCGACCGAGAGGTCGAGCGCGCGCTGCGCGCCGCCGACGCACTCGGCGGCGAGCGCGATCGCGCCGAGATCGAGCGCGCGGCGCAGCGGCGCGGCGCCGGCGCCCTCTTCGCCGAGGCGGTCCTCGGCCGCGACGGCGACGCGGTCGAAGCGCAGCTCGGCCTGGCGGCGCGTCTGGTCCATCGTCGGCAGCGCCTCGCGCGAGAGGCCCTCGGCGTCGCCCGCCACGACGAAGAGCGAGATCCCGTCGTCGCCGGCGCTGCCCGGTGCGCGCGCCGGGACGACGATCCAGTCGGCGACGTGGCCGTCGACGACGTAGCGCTTGACGCCGTCGAGCCGGTAGCCGCCGCCGTCGCGCCGCGCCTCGAGCGCGACCGCGTCCCAGTCGAGGCCGGGCTCGCTCGTCGCGAGCGCGGCGCGCACGTGGCCCTCGGCGAGCGGGCCGAGCCAGCGCCGCTGCTGCGCGTCGCGGCCGGCCGCGAGCACGGCCTGCGCCGCGAGACACACGGTCGCAAAGAAGGGAGAGCACAGCAGGGCCTCGCCCATCGGCTCGAGCAGCGCCGCGAGCTCGACCGCGCCGAGCCCGATCCCGCCGCAGCGCTCCGGCACGATCACCGAGGTCCAGCCGAGCTCGCCGCCGATGCGCTTCCAGACCTCGGGATCGTGGCCCGCCTCGCTCGCCATCGCCGCGCGAACGCGCTCGGAGCTCGAAGCCTCGGCGAGGAAGGCGCGCGCCGCAGCGCGCAGCTCCTGCTGCTCCTCGGTGAACGAGAAGTTCAAGTGCCGTAGACCTTCTGCGGCGGCAACGCCTTCGCGAGCAGGTCGTGCACGGCCGTGCCGACCTCGTCCGGCGCCCAGCGCGCGCCCTTGTCGACGACCGGGCCCTCGCGCCAGCCGTCGGCGAGCGAGATCCTGCCGCCCGAGAGCTCGAACACCCGGCCGGTGACGTCGCGCGACTCGGCGCTGCCGAGCCAGACGACGAGCGGCGAGACGTTCTCTGGCGCCATCGCGTCGAAGCCGCTCTCGGGTCGGGCCATCCTCTCGGCGAAGACCTCCTCGGTCATCCGCGTGCGCGCCGACGGCGCGATCGCGTTCGCGGTGATCCCGTAGCGCCCGAGCTCGGCCGCCTGCACCAGCGTCAGCGCCGCGATGCCGCCCTTCGCGGCCGAGTACGCGCTCTGGCCGACGCTGCCCTGGAGCCCGGCGCCGGAGCTCGTGTTGACGATCCGCGCGTCGACCGGCCGCCCGGCCTTCGCCTCGGCGCGCCAGTGCGCGCAGGCCTGGCTCGACACCGCGAAGTGGCCGCGCAGGTGGACGCGGATCACCGCGTCCCACTCCTCCTCGGAGGTCGAGACGAACATCCGGTCGCGCACGATGCCGGCGTTGTTGACGACGACGTCGAGGCGGCCGAACGCGTCGAGCGCAGCCTTCACGATGCGCCCCGCTCCGGCGTAGTCGGCGACGTCGTTCGCGTCGGCGACCGCGCGGCCGCCGGCGGCGCGGATCTCGGCCACGACCTCCTCGGCCGGCGTCGCCGAGCCGCCGTCGCCGGCCAGCGACACGCCGACGTCGTTGACGACGACCGCCGCGCCCTCGGCTGCGAACGCGAGCGCGTGCGCCCGGCCCAGGCCCCGCCCAGCCCCGGTGACGATCGCGACCCGCCCGTCGCAGACGCCCATCAGAGTCGCTCCAGGATCGTGACGTTCGCCTGGCCGCCGCCCTCGCACATCGTCTGCAGGCCGAAGCGCCCGCCGGTGCGCTCGAGCTGGCCGAGCAGCGTCGTCATCAGCCGCGTGCCGGTTGCGCCGATCGGGTGGCCGAGCGCGATCGCGCCGCCGCAGGGGTTCACGCGCGCCATGTCGGGGTGCAGCTCCTTCTCCCACGCGAGCACGACCGACGCGAAGGCCTCGTTGATCTCGATCGCGTCGATCTGGTCGAGCGTCATGCCGGCCTTCTCGAGCGCGTACCGCGTCGCCGGGATCGGCGCGGTCAGCATGAAGATCGGGTCGTCGCCGCGCACGCTCAGGTGGTGGACGCGCGCGCGCGGCTTCAGCCCGTGGGTCTTCAGCGCCCGCTCGGAGGCGACCAGCACGCACGACGCGCCGTCCGAGATCTGGCTCGCAACCGCCGCGGTGAGCTTCCGGCTGCCCTCGAGCAGCGGCAGCTTCGCCATCTTCTCGAGCGTCGTGCCGCGGCGCGGCCCCTCGTCGATCTGCACGTCGCCGAGCGGCGCGATCTCGGCCTCGAAGTGGCCGGCGTCGATCGCCGCGAGCGCGCGCTCGTGGCTCTCGAGCGCGAAGCGCTCCATGTCCTCGCGCGAGATGCCCCACTTGTCGGCGATCATCTCCGCGCCGCGGAACTGCGACACCTCCTGCGCGCCGTAGCGGTCGACCCAGCCCTTCGAGCCCGAGAAGGGGTCGGTGAAGCCGAGCGGCTCGGCGCAGGTCATCGCCGACGAGATCGGGATCTGGCTCATGTTCTGCACGCCGCCGGCGACGACGAGGTCGGCCGTGCCGCTCATCACCGCCTGCGCGGCGAAGTGCACCGACTGCTGCGACGAGCCGCACTGGCGGTCGATCGTCACGCCGGGCACGTGGTCGGGCAGGCCCGCGGCGAGCCAGCAGGTGCGCGCGACGTCGCCGGCCTGCGGCCCGATCGTGTCGCAGCAGCCGAAGATCACGTCCTCGACGGCGCCGGGGTCGACGGCGGTGCGCTCGACCAGCGCGCGGATCACGTGGGCGCCGAGGTCGGCGGAGTGGACGGTCGACAGTGCGCCGCCGCGCTTGCCGACCGGCGTGCGGACCGCGTCGACGATGTAGGCCTCGGGCATCGGGGGTCTCCTCCGTGGGGCGCTAGACGAAGCTGCGCCCGGCGCCGAGCGGCGCGTCGGGCGCGAGCGCGAACGCCGCCAGGCGCTCGCGGTGCAGCGGCGGCAGGCCCCACGACTGGTCGAGCGACCACGCCCGCCGCATCCACAGGTGCAGGTCCTGCTCCCAGGTGTAGCCGATCGCGCCGTGCGCCTGGAGCGCCGCGCGCGCGCCGCGCAACGCGGCCTCGCAGGCGGCGAGCTTCGCCATCGAGACGTGCACCGCGCGCCGCGCGTCGCCGCGCGCGACCGAGTCGGCCGCGCGGTAGACGAGCGGCCGCGCGTACTCGAGCCTCACCTTCACGTCGGCGAGCGCGTGCTGGACGGCCTGGAACGAGCCGACCGGCACGCCGAACTGCACGCGCTGGCTCGTATACGCGACGGCCTCGGCGACGAGCCGGTCGCCCGCGCCGAGCGCCTGCGCCGCGGCCGCGAGCGCGCCGCGGTCGAAGGCCGCGTCGACGAGGCGCCGCGCCGTCTCGCCGGCGGCCACGCGCGTCGCGTCGCCCGGCGCGAACGCGACGCGGAAGACGCGCCGGGCCGGGTCGCTCGCCGGCTGCGCCTCGAGCTGCGCGTCGCCCGGCGCGACGGCGTGCAGCTCGCCCGCGCGCGCGAGCAGCAGCAGGTCGGCGACGTGCGCGTCGTCGACGAGGTCGCTCGCCGGCGGGCCCACCGCGACGACCGCCTCGCCGACCGCGATGCGCTTGAGCCAGCGCTCGGCGAGCTCGCCGCCGAGCTCGGCGAGGAGCGGCGCGGCGACCGCGGCGGTCGGGATCAGCGGCTCGGCGAGCCCCGCGCGGCCCACCTCTTCGTGCAGCAGCACCGCGTCGACCTCGCCGAGGCCCATGCCCTCGCGCTCCTCGGCGACGAGCACCCCGGTGAGGCCCACCTCGGCCAGCTGCTTCCACAGCGCGCGCGAGCGGCCGGTCTCGCTCTCCCACAGCGCGCGCAGCGTGTCCGGCCCGCACTCCCCGGCCAGGAAATCGCGAACCGTTTCCTGAAGGAGTCGCTGGTCCTCGTTGAAATCGAAGCGCATTTCCGGCTACGCCCGCGGCAGGCCGAGGATCCGCTCGGCGACGATGTTGCGCTGGATCTCGTTCGTGCCGGCGTAGATCGGGCCCGACAGCGCGAAGAGCCAGCCGTCCAGCCACGCGCCGGCGTCGCCGGCCGCAGGCGCCTCCGGCAGCAGGTGGGCGCTCTCGCCGAGCAGCCGCAGCGCGGTCTCGTGCATGCGCAGGTCGAGCTCGGACCAGAAGATCTTGTTCAGGCTCGCCTCGGGCCCGATCGTCGCGCCCCCGAGCAGCCGCGACACCGTGCGATAGGTCTCGAGCGCGTAGGCCTCGGCGTCGCTCCAGCACGCGACCACCGCGTCGCGCAGCGCCGGGTCGGCCGCGTCGCCACGCGCGCGCCAGAGCGCGACCAGGCGGCGCGCGGTCTCCTGGAAGCGCGCCGGGCTGCGCAGCATCAGGCCGCGCTCGAACCCGGCGGTCGACATCGCGACCTGCCAGCCCCGCCCCTCGTCGCCGAGACGGTTCGCGACGGGCACGCGCACGCCGTCGAGGAAGACCTCGGCGAAGCCCGGCAGCCCGTCGAGCTGCGCGATCGGCCGCACCGTGACGCCGGGCGCGTCGAGCGGCACGAGCACGAAGGTCAGGCCGCGGTGGCGCTCGCTCTCGGGGTCGGTGCGGAACATCCCGAACAGCCAGTCGGCGTACGCGCCGCGCGACGCCCAGGTCTTCTGGCCGTCGATCACGTAGTGGTCGCCGTCGCGCCTTGCCGTGGCCTGGATGTTCGCCATGTCGCTGCCGGCGTTCGGCTCGGACCAGCCCTGGGCCCAGACCTCCTCGGACGACGCCATCTTCGGCAGGAAGCGCGCCTTCTGCTCCCGCGTGCCGTACTCCATGATCGTCGGGCCGAGCAGGAAGATCCCGTTCTGGTTGACCCGCTTCGGCGCGCCGGCGCGGTAGTACTCCTCCTCGAAGATCAGCCACTCGAGCAGGTCGGCGCCGCGGCCGCCGTACTCGACCGGCCACGGCACCATCGCGAAGCCCCCGCCGTGCAGCGTGCGCTCCCAGCGGCGGTGCGCCTCGAAGCCCTCGCGGGTGTCGAAGGACGGCAGCGGCTCGGCCGGAACGTGATCGGCGAGCCACGCGCGCACCTCGGCGCGGAAGGCCTCTTGCGCGGGGGTGTACGAGAGGTCCATCCGACTACGTCTTCCTGAACTTCGCGTCGCGCTTCTCGACGAAGGCGTCGCGCGCCTCCTGCGAGTCGCCCTTCGTGTAGAGCTCGAGCGTGAAGCCCTGCTCGAAGCGGTAGCTCTTGCGCACGTCGATCAGCTCGATGCCGTTGAGCGACGCCTTCGCGGCGCGCACCGCGTCGGGGCTCTTCGCGGCGATCTTGCCGGCCAGCTCGCGCGCGGCGCCGAGCAGGGCCTCGCGCGGCACCACCTTCAGCAGGCCGCCGAGCCGGAACGCCTCGGCCGCGTCGATCGGCTCGCCGGTGAGCAGCATCCGCCGCGCCTCCTGCATGCCGAACATCCGCATCGCGTGGGTCGCCGCGCCCATCGCGCCGCGGTCGATCTCCGGCAGCCCGAAGGTGGCGTCGTCCGACGCGATCACGAGGTCGGCCGAGCCGGCGATGCCGATGCCGCCGCCGAGGCAGTAGCCGTGCACCGCCGCGACGACCGGCACCGGGCAGTCGTAGATCGCGCCGAAGGTGTCGTAGCAGCCGCGGTTCGCGTCGACGATCCTGCTGCCGTCGGCCGCGAGCTCCTTGACGTCGACGCCGCACTGGAAGCCGCGCCCCTCGGCGCGGATCAGCAGCGCGCGCACCGACGCGTCGCGCCCGAGGCCCTCGATCGCGCGCGCGAGCTCGGCCCAGGCCTTCGTGCCCAGCGCGTTGACCGGCGGGTTGTCGATCACGACCTCGGCGACGCCGCCCTGCGTCTCGGTGCGGAATGACATGTTCGCGCCCTCCCCCCGGCTAGCCGCGCACTTCGCCCGCGCCGACCCCCTCCGGGTCGATCACCTCGCGCAGCAGCCGCAGCTCCTCGTCGGTCGGCGAACGGGTCTCGGGCAGCGGGTCGGGCACGGCGAGCTCGAAGCCGGTGTTCGCGACCACCTCGTCGAGCGTCACGCCCGGGTGCAGCGACGCGACGCGCATGCGGCGGTCCGGCGTCTGGAAGTCGAACACCCCGAGGCTCGACACGACGCGGCGGATCTCGTGGAAGCGCGAGGCCACCGGCCCGAGCGCGCGCGCGCGGTCGTAGCCGATGCCGGTCACGACGTCGACGCGCTCGACGAAGACGCGGTCCGAGTGCCCCGGCACCCAGTAGCTCGTCGCGTGGTTGATCGTGTTGCCCGGCGCTCCGCGCATGCCGAGCAGCTGCGCCTTCGGCACCGCGTAGTCGCCGATGCAGGCGATGTTCTGGTTGCCGTAGCGGTCGATCTGGGTCGCGCCCATCATCACGTGGCGCCGCCCCGACCACAGGTTGTCGAAGACCTTGCGGTACGGGAGCCAGCCCTCGACGACCGGGTCCGGCCGGTCGGCGCCCGACACCGGCAGCACGTTCGCGACGAGCGGCGCGACGCCGTCGGTCATCAGCAGTCCGGGCTCGAAGGAGAGCTTCGCGAGCCGCGCGCCGATCTGGGGCAAGAGGCCGATCGGCGACACGAGCACCTCGCCGTCGCCGCGGAAGGCCTCGGCGATCGCGACCGCGCAGATCTCGGCGCGAGACGGGCCGCCGTTCGCGCTCATCGCTCGGCGACCGCCTTCTGGTACGCGTCCTCGCTCTCGAGCGCGAGGTAGCGCGCGAAGAAGGACTGCCACGCGTCGGGGTCCTTCGCGGTCGCCGCGTACTCGCGCTGGAAGGCCTCGTCGCGGCCGTAGTCGGGCGGGCACTCGGTGAAGTGCGCGCCGCGCGGCGTCTCGATCACGCCGTCGACCATCGTGCGGTTGAGCAGCAGCGTGTGCACGCTGCCCTCCTTCAGGAAGTCGTCGGTGCGCACGAGGCGCTCGCAGGTCGCGAAGCGGCGCTTCGCGGCCATGCAGAACAGGTCGTCGAAGTACGGGTCGGGCCCGAGGAACTGGCCGTTGCCGCCGGCGTCGGCGCGGTTCACGTGCACGAAGGCCGCGTCGAGCTCGAGCGCCGGCATCGCGACCAGCTCCTCGCCGTCGTCGTAGGGCGAGCGGACGGTGCGCAGGCCGGGGTTCAGCCGCAGCACGTCCGAGCCGAGGCCGGCGCGGGTCGGCAGGAACGGGAGCCGCGTCGCCGCCGCGTACAGGCCCCACTGGAACATGCCCTCGTCGAGCTCGAAGGTCTCGATGCGGCCCTGCTGACGCGCCGCGCGGAAGTGCGGCTCGAGCGGGATCGAGTCGAGCGAGACGAAGCCGAAGCAGACCTTGCGGAGCTTGCCCGCCGCGCACAGCAGGCCCACGTCGGGCCCGCCGTAGGTGACCAGCGTCAGATCCTTCAAGTCGGTTCTCAGGATCTCGCGGACGACCGCCATCGGCTTGCGCCGCGAGCCCCAGCCGCCGATCCCGATGGTCATCCCGTCGCGCAGCTCGGCGACGGCCTCGGCCAGCGAGGTGCGCTTGTCCATCGATTCTCCCGGCACCGGACGCGGGGCATAATAACGAGACGTTCCGTTTCTGTAAACTCGCGAGCCCGTGCTGCTCCACGCCGACCTCGCCCGCCGCCGCCCCGACGGCCTCGCGCTCGACGACGGCACGCGCCGCGTGACGTGGGCCGAGCTCGCCGACCGCACGACCCGCCTCGCGCGCTGGATCCGCGCGCTCGGCGCGCGGCCCGGCGACGCCGTCGCGACGCTGATGGCGAACCGCGCCGAGTGCGCCGAGGCGATGGTCGCCGCGATCGAGGCCGGCGTCTGGCTGACGCCGATCAACTGGCACCTGACCCGCGACGAGATCGCGTACGTCGTCGCCGACTCCGGGGCGCGCGTGCTCTTCTGCGACGCCGAGCACGAGGGGCTCGCGCGCGCGGTCTTCGACGGTCCGGTCGTCGTCGCCGGCGAAGCGCTCGAGGCGGGCCTCGCGTCGGCCTCCGACGAGCCGCTGCCGCCCGACGCGCCGGCCGGCGGGCCGATGATCTACACGAGCGGCACGACCGGCCGGCCGAAGGGCGTGCGGCGGCGCG
>CAZQYK010000355.1:0-2961 GCA_964597285.1 uncultured Spirochaetales bacterium | reverse complement strand
CGCGCGCGCCTCTCGCGTCGGGTGCCGTGGGTGAACTCGCTGCACTATCCGGCGGTGATCGCGGAGGTCGGCGCCGCGGTGGCGCGGCGCGTCGGGCCCGACGCGCGGGTCGCCGTCACCGGGCTGGTCGCGATGCTCTCGCGCACCTTCAGCTCGGTGTTCGCGTCGATGGCGAGCTCCTATCTGCTGGCGCTCGTGATCATCGCGCCGCTGATGATGCTGCTGCTCGGGAGCGTGCGGCTCGGCCTGCTCAGCATGGTGCCGAACCTGGCGCCGATCGCTCTGCTGCTCGGGTTCATGGGCTGGAGCGAGACGCCGGTCGACGGCATGTCGCTGATGGCCGGCGCCATCATCCTCGGGCTCGCGATCGACGACACGATCCACTACATGCACAACTTCCGGCGCAGCTACGTCGCGTCCGGCGACGCGCTGCGCGCGATCGACGAGACGCTGGCCGGCACCGGCCGCGCGCTGCTCGTGACCTCGCTGGTGCTGACCGCGGGCTTCAGCGCCTTCACCGGCGCCTACCTGTCGAACGTGCGGGTCTTCGGCCTGCTCACCGCGTCGACGATCGCGATCGCCTTCGTCTCGAACGTCGTCGTCGGCTCGGCGCTCGTCTCGTACGCGAGCGACTGGGGCATCACCGCCGGCCGCCGCAGCTGATAGAGTGGCGGGCACGGCGTCCGGAGGAGCTTCCCGTGAAAGCCCGCGTGACCGAGATCGCACCCGACGTGTTCCGGATCTCGACCTTCCATCCCGACTTCGGGATCCAGTTCAACCAGTTCCTCGTGCGAGACGACGAGCCCTTCCTGATGCACACCGGGATGCGGCGCATGTTCGACGCGACGCGCGAGGCCGTCGCGTCGCTGATCGAGCCGTCGGCGCTGCGCTGGATCGGCTACAGCCACTTCGAGCCCGACGAGTGCGGCGCGCTGAACGAGTGGCTCGCGCACGCGCCGCGCGCCGAGCCCGCGTGCGGCGTCGTCGGCGCCGCGGTGATGCTCTCGGACTTCTCCGACCGCCCGCCGCGCACGCTCGCCGACGGCGAGGTGCTCGAGATCGGGCGGCGGCGCCTGCGCTTCCTGGCGACGCCGCACCTGCCGCACGGCTGGGACGCGGGGCTGTTCTTCGAGGAGAGCGAGCGGACGCTGCTGTGCTCGGACCTCTTCTTCCAGCCCGGCGACCCGGAGCCGCTCGTCGAGTCGGACCTCGTCGGCCCGGCCGCCGACGCGATGCGCGCCGGCGCCTCCGGACCGCTCGCGCATGACGTGCCGTACACGCCGCACACCGCGGCGACGCTCGAGCGCCTCGCCCGGCTCGCCCCGCGCACGCTCGCGGCGATGCACGGCGCGTCGTTCCGCGGCGACGGCGCCGCCGCGCTCCGCGAGCTCGCCCCGGTGCTGCGCGAGGTCTACGGCCGGGGCTGACCCGCCGCGCGCCGGCTCACTCGCCGACGATCTTGATCAGCACCCGCTTCGGGCGGCGCCCGTCGAACTCGCCGTAGAAGATCTGCTCCCACGGGCCGAAGTCGAGCCGGCCCTCGGTCACCGCGACGACGACCTCGCGGCCCATCACCTGGCGCTTGTGGTGCGCGTCGCCGTTGTCCTCGCCGGTGCGGTTGTGGCGATAGCGCTCGGGGCTCGGGTCGAACGGGGCCAGGCGCTCGAGCCACTCCTTGTAGTCCTCGTGCAGGCCCGGCTCGTCGTCGTTGACGAAGACGCTCGCGGTGATGTGCATCGCGATGACCAGGCAAAGACCCTCGCGGACGCCGCTCTCGTCGACCGCGCGCTCGACCTCGGCGGTGATGTTGACGAAGTCCATCCGCGCCGGGACCTCGAGCGTCAGCGTGTGGCGGTAGCTCTTCAACGCGCCGACGTTGTCACCGCCGCCCCTCCCGTGTCAAGATGCGCGCGATGGCCGTCAAGCTCGTGTACTGCCTGCGCCGCAGGCCGGGGCTCTCGCTCGAGGAGTTCCAGCGCACCTGGCTGCACGAGCACGGCCCGCTCGTGAAGCGGCTGCGCGAGCGGCTGCCGGGGATGCGCCGCTACGTGCAGAGCCACCTGATCCCGGGACCCGCGAGCGACGGGATCCGCGCGTCGCGCGCCGCGGCCGAGCCCTACGACGGCGTCACCGAGGTGTGGCTCGACTCGCTCGCCGACCTCGGCGCCGCGTCGGGCGGCGAGGCCGCCGAGGCGGCGCAGCAGCTGCTCGAGGACGAGCGCCGCTTCCTCGACCTGCCTCGCTGCGCGGTCTTCGTGACCGAGGAGCACGAGATCTTCTGAGCCCACTCTTCTGAGCCCACAAGGAGGAACGTCCGGTGAAGTTCTACGACTCGATGGGTCCGAACCCGAAGCTGGTGCGCATGTTCGCCGCGGAGAAGGGCTTCGCCTTCGACGAGGTGGTGAAGGTCGACCTCGGCGGCGGCGAGAACCGCCGCGAGCCGTATCTCTCGAAGAACCCGGCCGGCCAGCTGCCGTGCGTCGAGCTGGACGACGGGCGCGTGATCGCCGAGACGATCGCGATCTGCGAGTGGATCGAGGACCGCCAGCCCGAGCCGCCGCTCGTCGGCGCGACGCCCGAGGAGCGCGCCGAGACGCGCATGTGGGTGCGCCGCATCGAGTGGAAGATCACGCAGCCGATGGCCGACGGCTTCCGCTTCGCCGAGGGCCTGCCGCTCTTCGAGAAGCGCATCCGCACGCTGCCCGACGCCGCGCCGGGCCTGAAGGCGATCGCGCGCGACGGGCTCGCGTGGCTCGACGGCCAGCTCGCCGGCCGCGACACGGTCGTGCCGGGCCGCTTCACGCTCGCCGACCTGACGCTCTTCGCCTTCCTCGAGTTCGGCGCGATGGTCGGCCAGGGCCTCGACCCGGCGCTGAAGAACCTCGCGCGCTGGCACGAGAAGACGGCGGCGAGGCCGAGCGCGAAGGCGTAGGCCTAGCGCGCCGCGCGCAGCTCCCAGCG
>CAZQYK010000354.1:0-2913 GCA_964597285.1 uncultured Spirochaetales bacterium | reverse complement strand
GGGCGTGCCGCTCGCCGACCGCGAGCGCTTCACCGGCTGGACCGCCGAGGCCACCCACGTGCTGGCCGCGCTGACGAGCCCGCCCGAGCTCGTCGCGCGCGGCGTCGCGGCCGGCGACGCGCTCGCCGCGTACTTCGAGGGCCTGATCGCCGAGCGCCGCCGCGCCCCGCGCGACGACCTGCTGACCGAGCTGGTCCGCGCCGAGGAGGCGGGCGACCGCCTCTCGGCCGAGGAGCTCGTGTCGCAGTGCGTGGGCCTGCTGATCGCCGGCTTCGAGACGACGATCGGCCTGATCGGCAACGGCATCCTCGCGCTGGTGCGCCACCCCGAGCAGCTCGCGCGGCTCCAGGCCGAGCCGGATCTCCTGCCCGGCGCCGTCGAGGAGTGCCTGCGCTACGACGGCCCGATCCAGCTGACGGTGCGCATCACGCACGAGGACGCGCGCGTCGGCGACGCGCTGATCCCCGCCGACAGCCCGGTCTTCGTGATGCTCGGCGCCGCGAACCGCGACCCGGAGGCCTTCGCCGAGCCCGACCGCTTCGACGTCGGCCGCGCGCCGAACCCGCACCTCGCGTTCGGCGGCAGCACCCACCTGTGCCTCGGCGCCCACCTCGCGCGCGCCGAGGCCCAGATCGCGATCGGCGAGTTCGCGCGGCGCGCGCGCGCGCCCGAGCTCGCGACGGACGAGCTCGCCTGGGGACGCTCGCTCTTCCGCGTGCTCGACGGGCTGCCGGTGCGCTTCCGGCCGGCGTAGGTCGAGCGCGGCGGAGCCGACACCGCCGGCTCCCCATTTGAGATAGGCTTGCCCCTGCAACGCGTTCCACGCGCACCGGGTCGCCGACGCGACCTCGACGCGAATCGAGAGAATCACCCCAGGTGGCTGCTCCGGCTCCGCTTTTCGACACCGAGTACGAGCTCGAGGACCGCTACCGCCGCACGGCGGGCCGCGTCTATCTGAGCGGCGTGCAGGCGCTCGTGCGGCTGCCGCTGATGCAGCGCGAGCGCGACCGCGCGGCCGGCCTCGACACGCGCGGCTTCATCTCCGGCTACCGCGGCTCGCCGCTCGGCACCTACGACATGGCGCTGTGGCAGGCGCGCGAGCGGCTCGAGGCGGCCGGCGTCCGCTTCGAGCCCGGCGTCAACGAGGACCTCGCCGCGACCGCGGTGTGGGGCTCGCAGCAGGCCGGCCTGTACCCGAACCCGACCTGCGACGGCGTGTTCGGCATCTGGTACGGCAAGGGGCCCGGCGTCGACCGCTCGTGCGACGCGCTCAAGCACGCGAACTACGCCGGCACCGCGCCGCACGGCGGCGTGCTCGCGCTCGCCGGCGACGACCCGGGCGCGAAGTCGTCGTCGATCGCGCACCAGAGCGAGCAGGCGCTGATCCACTGCGGCATCCCGGTGCTGAACCCGTCGAGCGTGCAGGACTACCTCGACCTCGGCCTCTACGGCTTCGCGCTGTCGCGCTACGCCGGCTGCTGGGTCGGCTTCAAGTGCCTCACCGACACGGTCGAGAGCGCCGGCTCGGTCGAGGTCGGACCCGAGCGCGTGCGCGTCGCCCTGCCCACCGACTTCACGCCGCCCGACGGCCTGCACATCGGCTGGTCGAACCTGCCGATCGCCGTCGAGCGGCGGCTGTTCGAGGCCCGGCTGCCGGCCGCGCAGGCCTTCGTGCGCGCGAACCACCTCGACCGCGTCGCGTGGGGCGGCGGCGCGCGCCGTCGGCTCGGCATCGTCACCGCCGGCAAGGCCTACCTCGACGTGCGTCAGGCCCTCGACGAGCTCGGCGTCGACGCGGCGCTCGCGGCCGAGCTCGGCCTCGAGGTCTACAAGGTGGCGATGACGTGGCCGCTCGAGCCGCAGCGCATCCGCGAGTTCGCGAGGGGCCTCGAGCAGCTGATCGTGATCGAGGAGAAGCGGCCGGTGATCGAGGAGCAGCTCGCGCGGCTGCTCTTCAACGCCGGCGAGCGCCCGCGCCTGGTCGGCAAGCTCGACGCCGAGGGCGCGCCGCTGGTGCCGAACACGGGCGAGCTGACGCCCGGCGACGTCGTCGCGGTCGTGCGGCGCTGGATCGAGGGCGCCGCGCCCGAGGCCGCGGGCCGCCTGCGGGCGGCTCCGGCGCTGCCGGCGCCCGGTGCGCCCGCGGGCCCGATGCGGCTGCCGGCCTTCTGCTCGGGCTGCCCGCACAACACGTCGACCGTCGTGCCCGAGGGCTCCGTCGCGCAGGGCGGCATCGGCTGTCACGGCATGGCCGTGTGGCTGCCCGACCGCCCCACCCTCGCGGTGACCCACATGGGCGGCGAGGGCGCGAACTGGATCGGCTCGGCGCCGTTCACCGAGACGCCGCACATCTTCCAGAACCTCGGCGACGGCACCTACTTCCACAGCGGGCTGCTCGCGATCCGCGCCGCCGTCGCCGCCGGCGTGAACATCACCTACAAGATCCTCGCGAACGGCGCCGTCGCGATGACCGGCGGCCAGCCGATCGAGGGCGAGCGGATGGAGGGCGAGGTCACGGTGCCCGAGATCGCGCGCCAGCTCGCCGCCGAGGGCGTGCGCCGCATCGCCGTGGTGTCGGCCGAGCCCGACAAGTACGGCGGCCCCGGCGCGTTCCCGCCCGGCACGACGATCCACCACCGCGACCGCCTCGACCGCGTGCAGCGCGAGCTGCGCGAGGTGCCCGGCGTGTCGGCGATGATCTACGACCAGACCTGCGCCGCCGAGGCGCGCCGGCTGCGCAAGCGCGGCGAGTTCCCCGATCCCGACCGGCGCGTCGTCATCAACGAGCGCGTCTGCGAGGGCTGCGGCGACTGCTCGGTGCAGTCGAACTGCATCTCGATCGAGCCGGTCGAGACCGAGTTCGGGCGCAAGCGCCGCATCAACCAGTCGAGCTGCAACAAGGACTACTCGTGC
>CAZQYK010000353.1:0-2707 GCA_964597285.1 uncultured Spirochaetales bacterium | reverse complement strand
GTCGCGCATGGCGCTCGAGCTGTTCAAGCCCTTCATCTACTCGAAGCTCGAGCAGCGGGGCTACGTCACTACCATCAAGGCCGCGAAGAAGATGGTGGAGCGCGAGCGCCCCGAGGTGTGGGACATCCTGGCCGAGGTGATCCAGGAGCACCCGATCATCCTGAACCGCGCGCCGACGCTGCACCGCCTCGGCATGCAGGCCTTCGAGCCGGTGCTGATCGACGGCAAGGCGATCCAGCTGCAGCCGCTCGTCTGCGCGGCGTTCAACGCCGACTTCGACGGCGACCAGATGGCGGTGCACGTGCCGCTGTCGGTCGAGGCGCAGATGGAAGCCCGCGTGCTGATGATGTCGACGAACAACATCCTCAGCCCCGCCACCGGCCGCCCGATCATCGGGCCGAGCCAGGACATCGTGCTCGGCTGCTACTACATGACGCGCGAGCGTCCCGGCGTGCGCGGCGAGGGCATGCGCTTCTCGAGCCCCGAGGAGGTTCGCTGCGCCTACGACGCCGGTGAGGCCGAGATCCACGCGGCGGTGAAGGTGCGCATCGACGGTGAGACGGTCGAGACGACGGTCGGGCGCGTGCTGCTGCGCGAGATCGTCGACCCGGCGATCCCGTTCTCCTTCATCAACCAGGTGATGGACAAGAAGGCGCTCGGCGAGCTGATCGACCAGGCGTACCGGCGGCTCGGCAACAAGGCGACCGTGATCCTCGCCGACCGGCTGCGCACCCTCGGCTACCAGCAAGCGACCCGTGCCGGCGTCTCGATCAGCATCCACGACATGCAGATCCCGAGCGACAAGGAGCGCTTCATCGAGGCCGCGACGCAGCAGGTGCGCGAGATCGAGGATCAGTACCAGGAGGGGCTGATCACCGACGGAGAGCGCTACAACAAGGTGATCGACATCTGGGCGCAGGCCACCGAGCAGGTGGCGAGCCAGATGCTGGAGCGGCTCGGCACCGACGTCGTCGTCGACGAGAACGGACAGGAGCAGCACGTCCCGAGCTTCAACCCGATCTACATGATGGCCGACTCGGGTGCGCGCGGGTCGGCGCAGCAGATGCGCCAGCTCGCCGGCATGCGCGGGCTGATGGCGAAGCCCTCGGGCGAGATCATCGAGACCCCGATCACCTCGAACTTCCGCGAGGGGCTCTCTGTGCTCCAGTACTTCGTGTCGACGCACGGCGCTCGCAAGGGCCTGGCCGACACCGCGCTGAAGACCGCGAACTCCGGCTACCTGACCCGGCGCCTCGTCGACGTGTCGCAGGACGTCGTCGTCCGGATCGACGACTGCGGCACGACCGACGGCATCGAGATCGGCCCGCTCGTCGAGGGCGGCGAGATCATCGAGGCGATCGGCGAGCGCATCCTCGGCCGCGTCGCGCTCGACGACGTGCGGGACACGCTGACCGGCGACGTGCTGGTGGCTTCGGGAGGCGAGATCGACGAGGAGCGCGTGCGGATGATCGAGGACGCGGGCCTCGAGAAGGTGATGATCCGCTCGGTGCTCACCTGCGAGGCGGAGTTCGGCGTCTGCGCGAAGTGCTACGGGCGCGACCTCGCCCGCGGCGAGATGGTCAACCTCGGCGAGGCGGTCGGGGTGATCGCCGCGCAGTCGATCGGCGAGCCGGGCACGCAGCTGACGATGCGCACCTTCCACATCGGCGGCACCGCGACGCGGCGCGTCGAGGCCTCGCACGCCGAGGCCGCGGCCGAGGGCGAGGTGCGCTTCGCGCACCTGCGCACCGTCACCGACCGCCAGGGCCGCCGCATCGCGATGAGCCGCAACGGCGAGATCGGGGTCTTCGACGCCAGCGGCCGCGAGCGCGAGCGTCACCCGGTGGTGTACGGCGCGCACGTTCTCGTCGAGAACGGCGCCGCGGTGAAGATCGGCGACATGCTGATCGAGTGGGACCCCTTCGCGAACCCGATCCTCGCCGAGGTCGGCGGCAAGGTGAAGTTCGGCGACATCGTCGAGGGCGCGACGATGCGCGAGCAGGTCGACGAGTTCACCGGCCTGTCGTCGAAGGTGGTGATCGAGTCGAAGGACCCGGAGCTGCGCCCGCGCATCTCGGTGAAGAACGAGTCGGGCGAGACGGTGGCGCGCGCGCTGCTGCCCGTCGGTGCGAACCTCGGCGTCGCCGAGGGCGCGGAGGTCGCCGCCGGCGACGTGCTCGCGAAGATGCCGCGAGAGACGACGAAGACGAAGGACATCACCGGCGGTCTGCCGCGCGTCGCCGAGCTCTTCGAGGCGCGCAAGCCGAAGGACTTCGCGATCGTCTCCGAGATCGAGGGCGCGGTGTCGTTCGGGCCCGACTCGCGCGGCAAGCGGCGCGTGATCGTCACGCCCGACGTCGAGGACGCGGAGCCGAAGGAGTATCTGATCCCGAAGGGCAAGCACATCAGCGTGCACGAGGGCGACCGCGTGCGCCCCGGTGAGGCGCTGATGGACGGCTCGTCGAACCCGCACGACATCCTGAAGATCAAGGGGCCGAAGGAGCTCGCGAAGTACCTCGTCGACGAGGTGCAGGAGGTCTACCGGCTCCAGGGCGTGCGCATCAACGACAAGCACATCGAGGTGATCGTTCGGCAGATGCTGCGCCGCGTGCGCGTCAAGGAGGTCGGCGACACCGATTTCCTGGTCGGCGAGAACGTCGAGAAGCAGGTCTTCGCCGCGGTCAACGAGCGCATGCTGCAGGAGGGA
>CAZQYK010000352.1:0-6017 GCA_964597285.1 uncultured Spirochaetales bacterium | reverse complement strand
GCGTCGCGGCGGGAGGCCTGGAAGCCGGTGTCGGTGATGGCCTTGGGGCAGCCGGAGCCGGCGTCGTCGCAGGGCAGCACGAGCCACGGGTCGTCGATGCGGTGCGCGGCGTCGGGCCCGGCGCCGGGGCGGATGCGGACGACCTCGATGCGCGTGATCGGCCGGCGGCGGTCGGAGGGGTGGTAGCACTCGCCCTGGCACAGCCGGTCGACGCGAGAGCCCAGGGCGTCGAGCGCGTCGGCGGGGCAGCCCGGGTTCTGCTCGAACGAGCCGACGGCCCGCACCTGGAAGATCGGCGCGTCGCCGAGCGTCGCCTCGCCGCCCATCGGCAGCGGGCCCTCGGGCGCGTTCAGCAGGTCGAACCACAGCAGGATGCGCGGGCCGCTCGTGCCGTACACCTCCTTGCGGTGCAGCGCGTCCCAGATCGCCTCGCGGCTGCGGCCGTTCGCGTGCACCGCGGCGAGTCCGCCGTTCAGGAAGAACGAGGCCTGGCGCTCGGTCTCCCAGGCCGCGAAGGGCGAGCCGCCCGGGTCGAGCGCGTACGGGAACGAGCGCGCGACCGCGTCGCGCTCGACCGGCTCGCCGACCGGCGTGTCGAGGAAGTTCCCGAAGCGCTGCTCGGTGAACTCGGTGCGCGCGACCTCCTTGTAGCCGGTGCCGGGGCGAGCGGAGTGGTTGTCGCTCGACGCGATGAAGCCGAAGCGGAAGCGCTTCGGCCCGCCGCGCTGCGGGTCGTCGAGCGCGAGCATGTACTGCACCGAGCTCTTCGGCCGGTAGTTGAACGCGGGCTGGAAGCAGTCACGACACTGGCCGGCGTCCTCCCACTCGGAGGCATCGGCGCCGACCGTCGCGGCGCCGCCGTTGAAGTCGGCGTCGACCCAGTGCTGGCGCGCGGCCGCGGCGCGCTCGGCGCACTCCTCGGCGTCGTCGCCGTCGGCGAGGCAACGCCCCTCGACGATCTCGCCGGCGCGCCAGCAGCTCGGCAGATGGTCGGCGCTCGGCTCCGGGCAGCGGCGCTCGCCGTCCTTCGCGAACGCGACCTCGCGGAAGGGCCGGTACTCCTCGGAGTTGCCGTGGCCGGAGAACACCTCGACCAGCCGCTGCAGCCCGGGGTCGTGCTGTTCGGCGTTCAGCTGCTTGTCCCAGCTCGAGCCAGGCGGCGTGTAGAAGCCCCAGGTCGTGCCGTGCGGGATCACGAGCGACGCGACGTTCCACTCGCGCAGCTTCGCGAAGAGCTCGCCCGGCTCGGCGGCCGACTCGCGGCAGTCGGACGGCAGGTCGCGCACCGGCACGCCGCGCGGGCACTCCGGCACGCCCGAGGTCTCGCTCAGGAAGCGCGCGAAGTCGGCGCCGCCGCCCGAGTAGCTGCCGAGCGCGAGCAGGCCGAGCAGCAGCGTCGGCGGCGCCATCTCCTCGACCGAGCCGCGGCCGAGCGGCAGCGCGGCCGAGATCGGGCGCGCCGGTATCGCGTCGTCGGCTAGGTCGCGCAGCACGACGTTCTTGTGGCCCCAGTGGTCCTCGGGCGTGCCGCCGACCTGCGTCCACTCCCAGCCGAGGTACGCGACGCTGTCGGGCGAGCGCGGGTCGCCGGCCACCGCGTTGCACTGACGGATCGTCTCGACGGTCTCCGACCACGCGCGCGGCGTGATCGTGATCGCGTGGTCGTTGATCGACCAGAAGTCGAGGCCCGAGCAGTGGCGCGCGTAGTCGCAGGCGTCGGCGACCGGGTGCGCGCCGTCGCCGCCGGCCATCGGCAGGCTCATCTGGAACGCGTCGAAGGAGAAGGTGCTGTGCACGTGCAGGTCGCCGAACAGGATCTGCTTCGGGCGCGCGACGTCGACCTGGAGCGCCGCGCGGCGCTGCGCGGCCGCGCGCGACTGCACGACCTCGGCATCGACGGCGCGCGCCTCGGGCGTGCCGCCGTGCATCGAGCTCCCGAACATGCCCGCGCCCGCGGCCCAGACCACGAGCAGCGCGAGCAGAAGGACCGCGACGATGGCGGCGAGCACGCGGGTCGACACGATGGGCACCTCCAGGGCCCCCTTCGTACCACCGCGCGGCCGGTGGCGAAAGGCGGTGGTAGCGTGGGCGCCGCATGGCCGGAGCGGTGCTGGTGACCGGAGCGGGCGGGGGCCTCGGGGCCGCGTGCGCGCGCGCGCTCGCACCGCTCGGTGCGCTGTGGGTGCAGGACCTCGACGCCGATCGGCTGGCCGCCACCCGCGCGCGGCTCGCGGCCGACGGGATCGCGTCCGAGGGCCTGGCCGGCGACCTCTGCGACCCGGCGCACGCGGCGGCGCTCGCCGCCGCGGTGGCCGGCGCCGGCGGGCTGCGCGCGCTCGCGCACGCCGCCGGGATCTCGCCGGCGATGGCCGACGCGCGGCGCGTGTTCGAGGTCGACCTGGTCGCGACCGTGCGCCTGCTCGACGCGCTCGAGCCGACGCTGCGGCCCGGCGCGGCCGCGGTGCTGCTCGCGTCGCAGGCCGGGCACCTCGTCGCGCCCGCGGCGACGGCGCAGATCGACGCGATCCTCGACGACCCGCTCGCGCCCGACGCCCACGCGCGCCTCGTCGCGCTGTCGGGGCCGCTCGCCGGTGAGGCCGGCGGCGCCTACGGGCTCGCGAAGCGCGGCGTGCAGCGCCTCGCGGTGTCGCGCGCGCCGACCTTCGGGCGCGCCGGCGCGCGCATCGTCTCGCTCTCGCCGGGCCTGATCGACACCGGGATGGGTCGCGCCGAGCGCCGCGCGAACGCCGCCGCGACCGACGCCATCCTCGCGCGCACCTGCGTCGAGCGGCGCATGGGGCGCCCCGACGAGATCGCCGCGGTCGTCGCGTTCCTGTGCTCCGACGCGGCGTCGTTCGTCACCGGCGTCGACTGGCTGGTCGACGGCGGCAGCACCGCGCAGGTGCAGCGCTAGGAGGCGCATCGGGTACGAGCCCGCGGCGCGTCCGACGGGGCTCGCAGAAGAGGGCTGCACGCGCGGCGTTCCGGAGTCGGCACGCGGTGTGCATCGCGGCTCCGACGTGCAGCCGAAGGGTCTCGAGGCCGCACAGCCGCGGCTGGGGCTACTACCCGAGCGGAGGGCTGGGCCTCGTGCTGCTGATCGTGCTGCTGCTGGTGCTGTTCGGGGGGCTCTAGCCCGCGCGCTCGTCGAGCGCGCGCGCGATCGACTCCTCGCCGAGCGGCTCGGGGTGCACGACGCGCAGGCTCTCGACGAACTCGGCCGCGACGTCGCGGCCGAGGCCGCGGTTGATCGCCGCGACCGCGAGCATCGCGAGCAGCGCGCCGAGGCTCGCGAGCGCCATGTCCTTGTGGGCGTCCCACTCGTCGCCCTGGGTGCCGAGGTAGGCGGTGCCGAGGTCGCCGCCGAAGGCTGCCGCGGCGCCCCACTCGATCAGCTCGTAGAGCATCGACGTCGACATCGTCAGGTCGAGCGGCAGGAAGTAGCCCCAGAAGCCGCGCACGTCGGCGATGCGCAGGAAGACCTCGCGGATCGGGTACGCGAGCAGCAGGCCGTAGGCGAAGTGGATCGCGCGGTCGAAGTGGTTGCGCTCGAAGCCGAGCGCCTCGTTCAGCGAGAAGCCGAACAGACCCCGCCACGCGGCGTCGTAGGGCACGAGCGAGTAGGTGTAGTGCGCGCCCACCTCGTGCAGCGCGAGGAAGACGAACATCAGGAAGTAGGAGATCCGCGAGAAGCGGAAGCGCCGGTAGGTGAGCGCGAGCCCGCCGACGAAGCCGACCGCGAGCAGGTTCTCGAGGAGCCAGGTCGAGCGCGACACCGGCGACACGGCCAGCACCGCGAACTCGAGCGCGAGCAGGCCGCCGAGCACCGCGAGCGTCGCCGGGTAGCCCGGCCAGGCGTGCGACGAGGCGCTCAGGACCCGAGGCCGCCGAGCTTGCGGTAGTCGACGGTACGCCAGCGCTCGGGACGCATCGTGTACACGAGGTTCTCTTCGCCCCTGCCCTCGCTCTCGACGAAGCGGTCGCCGAGCTCCGTGCCGAGGTAGCGCCGGGCCATCGGTCGGCGGTCGCGCTCGAGATCGGCCGGCCGCGTCGACGCGATCGGGCCCTCGACGCTCACGTAGCGATAGGCCGGAGGCTCCTCGGTCTGCGCACACAGCGCGAAGCGTCCTGCCTTGGCCAGCGCGCGCCCCTTCTGCGAGCCCTTCTCGGTGATCACCCAGAGACCGGCCTTCGGCTCGAAGCCGTACCAGATCGGCACGCACAGCGGGGCCTCGCCCGCGCGCTCGATCCCGATCACGGCGACATGCACGTCGGCGAGGAAGGCCTCGCGCTCGTCCTTCGTCATCGACAGCGCCGTCGTCATCCCGACTCCCCTCCCTCTCAGGCCCCGCGCGCGAAGCGGTAGCGGATCGGCAGGTGCTTGATGCCGGCGACGAAGCTCGACGCGGTGCGCTGGGGCTCGCCCGCCAGCTCGAGCCGCTCGACGCGCCGCACGATCTCCTCGAACAGGCCCGCCGACGAGCGCCGCGCGAGGTGCGCGCCGAGGCAGAAGTGCTCGCCGATGCCGAAGCCGAGGTGGCGGTTCGGGTGGCGGTCGACGCGGAACGTGAAGGGGTCGTCGAAGACCTCCTCGTCGCGGTTCGCCGACGCGTAGAAGAGCGCGAGCGAGTCGCCCTCGCGGATCTTCTGGCCGCGCAGCTCGACGTCGCGCGCGGCAGTGCGCCGCATGTAGTTCACCGGCGTCGTCCAGCGCACGATCTCCTCGATCGCGCGCGGCACGAGCGACGGGTCGCGGCGCAGCCGCTCGAGCTGATCGGGGTGCTCGATCAGCGCGAGGAGCCCGCCGGAGATCGCGTTGCGCGTCGTGTCGTGGCCGGCCGTGAAGACGATCAGGTAGTAGCCGAGCGTCTCCACGTCGCCCATCGGCGCGCCGTCGACCTCCCCCTTCGCGAGCACGGTCGCGAGGTCGTCGCGCGGATTCGCGCGGCGGTCGGCGATGATCTTCGAGAAGTACTGGTAGAACTCGAGCCCGAGCTGCTGGAAGCGCTCCTCGCGCGTGCCCTCGCGCTGGAACTCGGGGTCGTCGCCGCTGAAGAGCTCGTTCGTCAGGCGCAGGATGTGCGGCTCGTCGTCGCGCGCGATGCCGAGCGTCTGCGACAGGATCCGCAGCGGGTGCGCCGCGGCGACGCGGGTCACGAAGTCGCACTCGCCGTCGCCTTCGGCCGCGAGCGCGTCGACGAGCGAGCGGGCGCTCTCGCGCACGGCGTCCTCGAGGTGCGCGAGGCTGCGCGGCGTGAACCAGCCGCTCGCGACCTTGCGGAAGCTGCGGTGCGCCGGCGGGTCCATCTCGATGATCGTCTTCATGCCGTGGAAGCCGTCGTCGGCGCTGCGCGCCTGCTCGTCGTCGAGGACGACGATGCCCGGGGCGTTCAGGAAGACTTCGGGCCGCTTCGAGATCTCGCAGACGTCGGCGTGCTTCGTGATCGCCCAGAAGGGCTGGTAGCCGGGCGCCTCGCAGCGGTGCACCGGCGACTCGCGCCGCAGCCGCGTCCAGAGCTCGTGCGGATAGCCGCGCTCGTACGACGCGGGCCGGATCAGGTCGAGGCCGTCGGTGATCGACACGGCGACAGGCTAGTGCCTCGCTGCGGGCGCGCGCAATCGGGCCGTGGCATGCTGGCGCCGGATGTTCGACGCGCTCGACCACGTGATCCTCGGCGTCCGCGACCTCGCCGACGCGACGCGCCGCTACGCGACGCTCTTCGGCCGGCGCCCGTCGTGGCGCGGCGAGCACCCGGGCGAGGGCAGCGCGAACGCGCTGTTCCGGCTCGGCAACACCTATCTCGAGCTGCTCGCGCCGGCCGGAGACGGTCCGACCGGGCGCCTCTTGCGCGCGCGCCTCGACGCGGCCGGTGAGGGGCCGATCGGCCTCGCGCTCGCGACCCGCGACCCCGACGCGGCGCGCGCCCAGCTCGACGAGCGCGGGCAGGTGCGCCGGCCGGTCGGGAACGGGATAGGGGGCGACGCCGTCTCGGGCGTCGTGCGCCCCTGGCGCTACG
>CAZQYK010000351.1:0-4416 GCA_964597285.1 uncultured Spirochaetales bacterium | reverse complement strand
GCGGCGGACTCGAGAGATTCACCCGCTCGGAAAGAGGACAGGACGGCCCCAGCTGCGCTAGCCGCGCAGAGGCGTCGGGTCCGGCGGGAGGTCGGCGCCGGGCTCGATCGAGACCGTCGCGAGGTTGCCGGCCGCGCCCGGCAGCCAGCTCGCGGCCCAGCCGCCCGCGAGCAGCGCCGTGCGCAGCGCCGGCGCGCGGCGCATCAGCACGCGCGAGCTGAGCCAGCCGACGCACACGTCGGCGCGCGCGCCGGAGTCGAGGTAGTAGCTCGCGAGCAGCGCGTCGAGGCCGCCGCGGCTCCAGCGATGGACGTGGTTGTCGCGCGTGCGCAAATTGCCGGCCTGGCCGCGCTCGATGCGGGTCGTGACGCCGAGCCGGTCGAGCGCCGCGAGCCCGGCGCACGACCACGGCTCGACGAACACCGCGCGGCGCCGGCACACGCGCAGCATCTCGTAGAGGCCGAGCACCGGACGCGCGAGGTGGTGCAGCACCTCCTTCGCGAGCACGAGGTCGAAGCTCGCGCTCGGGTCCGCGAGCGCCTCGGCGTTCGCGAGCTCGTAGCGCACGTGCCGGTGGCGCTCGCAGGCCTCGGCCAGCGCGTCGTCGGGCTCGAGCACGCCGGTCAGCACGATCTCGTCGAAGGGCAGCGCCGCGAGCGCCCGCGCCTCGAGCGCCGTCGCGCCGAGCGCGAGCAGGCGGCCAGGCGCGTGCCCGCGGCGCTTCGCGGCGTCGAGATGGGGCTCGACGGCCTCGCGCAGCAGCAGGCCGTGGTAGCTCTCGAAGCCCGTGACGCGCAGCAGCGCCCCGAGCCCCCGTCGGCGCACGCGGATCCTCACTCTTCCCCCGCGACTTCCATCGGCAGCGGTGGCTTCCGCTTGAGCTGAAACGCGCGCTCTAGCTGGATACGGCGCTCCACGCCGGGCGGCCGGCGAGCCAGGTCTCGACGACGCGGCCCTCGGCGTCGAGCAGCGCGAGGTCGGCGCGCGCGCCGGGCCGCAGGCTGCCGCGCTCGCCGTCGACGCCGAGCAGGCGCGCCGGGCGCAGCGTGCAGGCCGCGACGGCGTCGGCGAGCGGCAGCGCGCCGAAGCGCTGCGCGTTGCGCACGGCGCCGTCGAGGCCGAGCTGGCTGCCGACGATCGTGCCGTCGTCGCGCCGCCACGGCGCGCCGTCGGCGCCGGCGCGCGCGCGGCCGAGCGCCGAGCCCGCGTCGGGGACGTCGACGCGGTCGGTGATCAGCATCAGCCGCTCGCCGAGCGCGCGCGCCGCGACGCGCACCATCGCCGGGTCGACGTGGAAGCCGTCGCAGATCAGGTCGCAGGACAGGCGGTCGTCGGCGAGCGCGGCGCCGGCGACGCCCGGATCGCGGTGGTGCATCGGGCCCATCGCGTTCCACAGGTGCGTCACGTGGCACAGCCCGCGCCGCACCGCGTCGGCGATCCGCTCCGGCGTCGCGAGCGTGTGGCCGAGCGCCGCGACCGCGCCGCGCGCGGCGAGCTCGTCGAGCAGTGCGTCGGCGCCGTCGACCTCGGGCGCGAGCGTCACCATTCGCAGGCGCGACCCGGCGCGGTCGAGCACCTCGCGGTCGCCGCGCGCCGCGAACGGGCGGATCGATTCGGGCGCCATCGCGCCGGCCGCCGCCGGGCTGATCCACGGGCCCTCGAGGTGCAGGCCGAGACAGGCGGCGGCGTCGGACGCGGCGCCGAGCGCGTCGACGGCGTCACCGAGCGCGCCGACGCTCGCCGCGAGCGTCTCGCGCGGCCAGCAGACGGTCGTCGCGAGGAACGCCGTCGCGCCCTCGCGCAGCATCCGCCGCGCGGCGCGCGCGAGCGCGTCGGCGAAGCGCTCGGGCGGCGCGGCGACGAGCTCGCCGTGGAAGTGCAGGTCGACGAAGCCCGGCGCGACGCGGCATCCGGCGCGCTCGGCGACCTGCCAGTCGCCGCCGAGCGCGGCGTCGGGCGCGACGCGCCCGGCGATGCGCTCGCCGTCGACGAGCAGCGTCGCCGCGCTCACCTGCCGCGTATCCGGATCGACGAGCTCCGCGCCTCGGATCGCGAGCTTCGTCACGCGCGGGCTACTCGATCGCGAGGACCTTGATCGAGAAGTGCAGCGCCTTTCCGGCGAGCGGGTGGTTCAGGTCGAGGACGACCTGGTCGTCGTTGACCTCGTGCACGCGCACCGGCCGCTGCTGTCCGTCCGGGGCCTGCGCAACCAGCATCGTGCCGACGCTGCGCGCCTCCTCGGGGATCTGGCTCGCCTCGACGGTCTCGTAGAGCTCCGGTCGCACCGGGCCATAGCCCTGGTCGGCGCTGAGCTCGACCTTCTTCGAGGCGCCGACGCCGAGACCGACCAGCGCCTTCTCGAGCGCCGGCAGGATCTGGCCCTTGCCCTGCTCGTAGGTCAGCGGGTCGCGACCCACGTTGGTGTCGGCGACCTCGCCGTCGTCGAGCGTCAGCGTGTACTCGATCGAGACCTTGCTGCCGTCCGCGACGACCGCGGCCGCGTCGGCCTTCGCCGTTTCGGCTTCCGGAGGGGCGGCCTTCTCCTCCTCGGCGACGGCCGGCAGCGCGAGCGCGACGCCGAGCGCCGCCGCGAGCGCGGCCGCAGAGCGGATTCGGAGATTCATCGCGGACCCCCTGGCTGAGGGGGGGGACGCTAGCAGCCCCGCCGATCGGGCGCCCCGCGCGTCGACGGCGCGGGGTATGCTCGCCGAGCGCCCGCCGCGCCCGCCCGTCGAGGAGAACGCGATGATCGACCTCCACTACTGGCCCACGCCGAACGGAAAGAAGGTGACGATCCTGCTCGAGGAGTGCGGGCTGCCCTATCGCATCGTGCCGTGCAGCATCGGACAGGGCGACCAGTTCGAGGAGGAGTTCCTGCGCATCAGCCCGAACAACCGCATGCCGGCGATGGTCGACCACGAGCCGGCCGACGGCGGGCCGCCGCTGTCGATCTTCGAGTCGGGCGCGATCATGATCTACCTCGCCGAGAAGGCCGGGAAGTTCCATCCGCAGGACCTTCGCGGCCGCCACGAGGTGAACCAGTGGGTGATGTGGCAGATGGCGAACCAGGGCCCGAAGACCGGCGAGAGCGGCCACTTCCGCCGGCTCGGAGACTCGCAGGGCGACCCGTCCTACGCGCTGCGCCGCTTCACCGACGAGGTGAACCGCCTCTACGGCGTGATGAACAACCGCCTCTACGACCGCCGCTACCTCGCCGGCGACGCGTACACGATCGCCGACATGATCTCGTATCCGTGGACGGTGGGCTGGGAGTCGCAGGGACAGGACATCGACGAGTTCCCGTACTTCAAGCGCTGGTTCGAGGAGCTGTCGGCGCGGCCCGCCGTGCAGCGGGGCATGCAGGTCGGCCACGACCTGAGCGTCGACTACGGCAAGCTCTCGAAGCCCGAGATCGAGCGCCTGACGAAGCTGCTCTACAACCAGCGCGCGCGGCCGGCGCCGCCCGGCGGGCTGCTGTAGCGCCGCGGCGCGGGTCGCGCCGCGCTGCGCTCGCCCTCCTCCGGCCAGTGGCTCTCGAGCAGCGCCTCGACCTCGGCGCCGAACGCGACCAGCATCGCGCGCGCCTGCTCGACGCCGCCAGCGCGCTCGTCGATCGGCGTGCTGACCCGCACCAGCGCGCCGTCGGCGCGCCCGTCGAGCAGCCGCCCGAGCATCCGGTCGAGCATCCAGCCGGCCTCGCTCGTGAGGCCGGTCGCGCGGAACGAGCGGTACCAGAAGTGGACGAGCCGCCGCTGCCCCTCGCGCGAGACGACGAGCTCGTTCGCGCGCCGGTCGCCGCCGCCGGGGCCGACGACCGACGCCGAGCGCTCGATCTCCCAGCCGGCCGACGGGTAGCAGACCCACGGCGTGTGCTCCGTGTGGCCGCCGCGGTCGGTGCCGTAGTAGCCGACGTAGAGCCAGACCAGCTCGTCGATCGGCCGCACGTAGGCGCGCTGCAGGTTGAAGTCGGCCTGGAGCAGCCGCGTGACGTCGTCCTCGATCGGGATCGACTCGCCGCGCCAGCCGCCGAAGCGGTCGGGAAAGCTCGCGAGCGGCGCCGTGTCGACGGCGAGCGCCGGGCGCAGGCTGAAGCTCCAGCCGAGCGCGCCGGTCGCGACGAGCAGCACGCAGACCAGCGCCATCTGCCAGCGCTCGCGGCGCGCGCGGCGCGCGTCCGGAGCCGCCTCGGACGCGGGCGTGGCGGGCGTGTCGGGATCGTCGGCGGGCATGGCGCGTCGTCGGAGCACTCCGAGCGTAGCAGCGTGCGATGCACGGCCTATCGGGAGGGCGGCGCGCTCACTGAACGCGGCGCGCCTCGGCGCGACGCCTCGATCCACGCGACGCCGATCGCCGCGACTGCGATCCACGGCCCGCTGCCGAGCGCCGTGCGGGCGAGCGCGGCGTCGGCGAGCGCGG
>CAZQYK010000350.1:0-7465 GCA_964597285.1 uncultured Spirochaetales bacterium | reverse complement strand
GCACGCGATGGTGCGCGCGCGCACGTCGACGGTGACGGTCTGCTCGGGGCGGGCCGACACCGCGTTCATCACCGCGTCGAGGTCGGCCGGCGCGAGCACCGCGCACGGCAGCCCGAGCGCGGTGCAGTTGCCGGCGAAGATCTCCGCGAACGACCCGCCGACGAAGGCCTCGAAGCCGGTGCGCCGCAGCGACTGCGGCGCGTGCTCGCGCGACGAGCCGCAGCCGAAGTTGCGGCCGACGATCAGGATCTTCGCGCCGGCGAAGCGCTCGTCGTCGAGCGGGTGGTCGCCCTTGGCCTGCGCGCGGTCGTCTTCGAACGCGTGCTCGCCGAGGTCGTCGAAGGTCACGCAGCGCAGGAAGCGCGCCGGGATGATCCGGTCGGTGTCGATGTCGTCGCCGCGCAGCACGCAGCCGCGGCCTTCGACGCGCTCGATCGCTTCGGCCATCAGAGCACCTCGCGCACGTCGGCCACCGCGCCGCGCAGCGCCGCGGCCGCGACCATCGCCGGCGACATCAGCAGCGTGCGCCCGGTCGGCGAGCCCTGGCGGCCCTTGAAGTTGCGGTTGCTCGACGACGCGCACAGCTCGCGGCCGACGAGCTTGTCGGGGTTCATCGCGAGGCACATCGAGCAGCCCGGCTCGCGCCAGTCGAAGCCCGCGGCGCGGAACACCTCGGGCAGGCCCTCGGCCTCGGCCTCGCGCTGCACCGCCTGCGAGCCCGGCACGACGAGCGCCTTCACGCCCGAGGCCACCCTGCCGGTGCGCGCGACGCGCGCGGCCTCGCGCAGGTCGCTGATGCGGCCGTTCGTGCACGAGCCGATGAAGCAGACGTCCACCTTCGTGCCCGCGAGCGGCTGGCCCGGGAGCAGCCCCATGTACGTGTAGGCCTCCTCGGCCGACGCGCGCTCGTCGTCGGGCAGCTCGGCCACGCGCGGCAGCGCCTCGTCGACGGCGACGCTCTGGCCGGGGTTGATGCCCCAGGTCACCGCCGGCGCGATCTCGCGCCCGGCGAGCTCGACGCGGTCGTCGTAGGCGGCGTCGGGGTCCGACGCGACCTCGCGCCACCAGCGCGCGGCGCGCTCGAAGGCCTCGCCTTCGGGGGCGAAGGGGCGCCCGCGCAGGTAGGCCGCGGTCGCGTCGTCGGGGTTCACGTAGCCGCAGCGCGCGCCGCCCTCGATCGACATGTTGCAGACGGTCAGGCGCTCCTCGATCGAGAACGCGTCGATCACCGGGCCCGCGTACTCGTACGCGTAGCCGACGCCGCCCTTGACGCCGAGGCGGCGGATGATCGAGAGGATCACGTCCTTCGCGTAGACGCCGGTCGCGAGCTTGCCCGAGACCTCGATGCGGCGCGTCTTCGGGCGCGCGAGCGCGAGGCACTGCGTCGCGAGCACGTCGCGCACCTGCGACGTGCCGATCCCGAACGCGACCGCGCCGAACGCGCCGTGGGTCGAGGTGTGGCTGTCGCCGCACGCGATCGTCATGCCGGGCTGGGTCAGCCCGAGCTCGGGGCCGATCACGTGCACGATGCCCTGCTGGCCCGACGCGACGTCGAACAGGCGGATCCCCGCCGCGGCGGTGTTCTTCTCGAGCGCGACGAGCATCTCCTCGGCGAGCGCGTCGGCGAGCGGCCGGCGCTGCGAGTGGGTCGGGATGATGTGGTCGACCGTCGCGAAGGTGCGCTCCGGGAAGCGCACCGGCACGCCCATCTCGCGCAGCATCGCGAAGGCCTGCGGGCTCGTGACCTCGTGGATCAGGTGCAGGCCGATGAAGAGCTGGGTCTGGCCGCTCGGCAGCTCGCGGACGCTGTGGGCGTCCCAGACCTTGTCGAGGAGGCTTCTGCCGGCCATGACGGAATCGGTAGCACAGGGCGAAAGGCCCCCGGCGGTCGTCTCCGACGGGGGATCCCCTAGACTCGGCGCCCGATGGAGCTGCTGCACACCGCCCACGTCCCGGCCGGCGACGGCCCGTTCCCGACGATCGTCGCGCTGCACGGCTGGGGCGCGAGCGCGCACGACCTGCTCGGGCTCGCGCCGATCCTGCACGCCGGCCGCGCGCTGGTGCTGTGCCCGCAGGGTCCGGTCGCGCTCCAGACGGGGCCCGGCAGCATGGGCTACGGCTGGTTCCCGCTCTCGCAGGGCCGTCCGCCCGACGAGACCGCGGTGTCGATGGCGCAGGGCCTCGTCGAGATCTTCCTCGACGACGCGTGCGCGAAGTACCCCGTCGACCGCGAGCGGCTCGTGCTCGCCGGCTTCAGCCAGGGCGGCTTCCTGGCCTATCGCCTCGCGCTGTCGGACCCGGCGCGCTTCGCCGGGCTGCTCGCGATGTCGTGCTGGATGCCCGGCGAGTGGGCCGAGAAGCTCGAGCCCGACCCGGCGCACGAGCGGCTGCCGACGCTCGTCGTCCACGGCAGCGAGGACCCGATGGTTCCGCTCGAGCGCGCCTACGCCGCGCGCGACGCGCTGCTGCGCCTGAAGGTGCCGGTCGGGTTCCGCGAGCACGCGATGGGCCACGAGATCCGGCCCGAGGCGCTGCGCGACATCCTCGTCTGGCTCGAGGAGAAGGTGCTGAGCCCGGTCGCGCTGGCCTGAGCGCGCCTAGCCCGGCGGGGGCCCGCCTTCGCTCGCCTGCGGCTCGCTGCGCGTCGGCCGACTCTCGAGTCGGCCGCCTAGCGCTCCGGGATCACCTCGTCGAAGACCGCCTCGGCCCGCTTCCAGTGCGTGTTGAACGCGCCGTCGAGGCGCTCGCGCGACGCCGCGTCGAGCGAGCCGATCTTCTCGGTCCAAAGGCGCCCGGTCTCGGTCGTCTCGAGCACGGTCTCCTCGAGCAGCGTGCCGACCATCGAGGACGGGATCGACTCGACGAGCTCGACGATGCGATCGACCGAGTCGCCGGCCGGGTCGAGCTGCTCGAGCTCGCTGCGCAGCCGAGCTTCGATCTCCGCGTAGCGCTCGCGCTCCTCGGGCAGCGGCTGCACGAGGATGTCGACGAGCTCGTCGCGCGTCGGCGTCGCGAGCTTGTAGCGGAAGAGCTCGGCGAGCTCGCGCCGGTCGTTCACGAGCGCGATGCCGAAGCGCGGCGCGTAGGCGCGCGGCACCTCGCGGAACAGCGCGCGCAGCCGCACGCGCCGCTCGTAGAGGCCCGGGTCGTTCGGGTCGCTGAAGCGCAGCTCGAGCTCGCGCTGGATCTCGGCCGTGACGCGCTCGAGCTCCGCCCGGTCGTCGGCGCCGGCCGCGACCGGCGCCAGCGGCCCGGCCAGCGCGAGCAGCAGCGCGAGGCGGATCGCGAGCGGGCGCAGCGGCGGCGGGCTCATTCGGGGGCCTCCTCTGGGGCGGCGTGGAGCCGCGCTTCGCTGCACACCCTACACGCCCGGCGCGCCGACGGGGCGCTGGCCCGCGCCGACGCCGCCGCGGTACGCTGCGTCTCCCGGTCGGGGTGTAGCTCAGCGGCCAGAGCCTGATCTTTGGGGGATCAGCGTCGTGGGTTCGAATCCCACCACCCCGACCAGGATCGTCGCTCCGCCTCGTTGAAAGTAGGAGCGGGTTTGGCTTCGAGCCCGATGCGCCGATTCCTGGTCGCCCTCCTGGTCCTCCCGGTAGTTGCCTGGGCGTCGATCTCGTACGCGCTCGTTCCGCACGTGATCGCGGCACTGGGTCAGGAGCCGATCGTCGGCGGGGTCGCCCTCGCGACGTGGTTCGGAGCGTCGGTCTTCCTGCTGCTGGCCCTGAGAAGGTTGGCCAGGTCGCTCCGCTCGGTACGGAAGCTGCGAACCTACTAGTCGACTTCGAACGCAGCTACGAGGACGCCCGCGCGAGGCGCCGCGAGGAGATCTCGTGCGGCGCACCGGATCATCAGTACAGAATCGGCTGAAGCCGGGCCGCTGGAGCAGCCCGTCTTCGGCTCTTCCCTGCTGAGCCTCCGGCTCCACCTGCTCACGCACTCCCCGGTGCCGTTCCGCGCCCGGAACATCTTCATCGACTCCAGCATCGGCGACAGGGTCTAGGCGTCGACGAACACACGCTCTACGCGCTCGAGGAGCTCCTCGGAGGGGATCCGGGTCGAGACTCGTAGCCCCAGCTCGGAAGTCCGCTTCTACAAAAGTCTCCGCGGATCGCGGCACGTCGCGCCGCGCTGCGCGAAGGGCCGGCGGCCGCTGGCACCCATCTTGCGTCCGTCCTCCCCGTGCGCATCGCGGCCGTCGGCGATCTCCACGTCAAATCCCAGTCCGCTCGGCTGACGCGCGGGCTCGCGCGGCTCGCCGGCGAGGCCGACGTGCTGCTGCTCGGCGGCGACCTGACCGACCACGGGCTCGAGAGCGAGGCGCGCGCACTCGCCGACGCGTTGGCTCCGGTCGGGATCCCGGTGCTCGCGGTGCTCGGCAACCACGACTACGAGAGCGGCGCGCCCGACACCGTGCGCCGCATCCTCGGGGATGCCGGCGTGCGCGTGCTCGACGGCGGCGAGTGCGTGATCGGCGGCGTCGGCTTCGCCGGGGTCAAGGGCTTCGGCGGCGGCTTCGGCGCACACGCGCTGAGCCCGTGGGGCGAGCCGGCGATCAAGGCCTTCGCGGACGAGGCGATGCGCGAGGCCGACGCGCTGCGCGCGGCGCTCGCGCGCCTCGACACGCGCCAGCGCGTCGCGCTGCTCCACTACGCGCCGGTGCGCGCGACCCTCGTCGGCGAGCCGCCGGAGATCCATCCCTACCTCGGCAGCAGCCGGCTCGGCGACGCGCTCGAGGCCGGCGGGGCGACGCTCGCATTCCACGGCCACGCGCACTCCGGGTCGGTGCAGGGCGCGACGGTCTCGGGGATCCCGGTGCTGAACGTCGCGGCGCCGCTGCTCGGCGCGACCGCGGCCGACCGGATCCCGGCCCGCGTCGTCGCGCTCGACCCGGCGAGAGCGCGCGCCGTCGGGATCCTCGACCGCGTTCCCGAGAGCAGCGCCGAGGGCGCGCTGTACCGCGCCGTGATGCAGGCTCTGCGAGCCGCGAAGCTTCCCTTCCTGATCGGCGGCGGCGCCGCCGTCGAGCGCTTCACCGGCATCGCGCGCGAGCTCCACGACCTCGATCTCCTGATCGACCCCCGCGACGTCCACCGCGCGTTGCGCGCGCTTCGCGAGCGCGGCTTCGACGCCGAGATCAGCGCCTCGCACTGGCTCGCGAAGGTCTACGGCTCGAACGGCAGCTTCCTCGACCTGATCTTCGGCTCCGGCAACGGCGCGTGCCCGGTCGACCCGCTGTGGTTCGAGCACGCGGTGCCGGGCGTGCTCCTCGACGAGCCCGTCTCGATCTGCCCGGTCGAGGAGCTCCTGTGGACGAAGTGCTTCGTGATGGAGCGCGAGCGCTACGACGGCGCCGACGTGATGCACCTGCTCCACGCGCGCGCCGAGTCGCTCGACTGGGAGCGGCTGCAGTGGCGCTTCGGGACGCACTGGCGCGTGCTGCTGAGCCACCTGGTGACCTTCGGCTTCGTGTATCCCGGCGAGCGCGGCCGCATCCCCGCCGCGCTGCTCGGCACGCTGATCGAGCGGCTGGCCGGCGAGCTCGGCACGGACGACCCGGCCCGTCTCCGGATCTGCCGCGGCGGCTTCCTGTCGCGCGCGCAGTACCTCGTCGACTTCGAGCGCGGCTACGAGGACGCCCGCGAGGCGCCGCGCGGGCCGCTCGAGCGCGAGGAGATCGACGACTGGACCCGGGCGATCGGCTCCGAGTCTTGATCAGGAGACCGACACGGGCATCGATCCCGATCGCTTCCGGGGCTACCGCACGGCCTCCCGGACGCGGCCCTCACGCGGGGTGGAGCGCGTCGACCGGCGCCACCTGCCGTCCGCAGCGGATCGGCACGCACTCCGGCGGGAACTCCTGCGTGAACTCCGCGCCGGCGTCGCCTGCGCGGTCGACGAAGCGCGGAAGCGCCTCCATCGCGCCGGTCGGGAGGTCGTGGAGGACGACGAGGGTCCAGGCGCGGCGCGCGGCGTCGGCGAGCGCGCGCTCGGGCCAGCCGGTCGGGTCCTCCCAGTCGCGCGGCACGCAGTTCCACAGTACGAGCGAGTACCCGCCGCGGCACAGGTAGTCGACGGCGGCGCGGCTCAGCAAGCGCGGGCCGAGCACGCCGCCGGCGCCGTACGGGCGGAACCAGCGCTCGGGGGCGGCGAGGTCGCCGAGCGCGCGCTGCGCGGCGCCGATCTCGGCCTCCGGCGCGTCGGGGTCGCCGGTCGCGCCGAGCTCGACCGTGTGGGTCTGGGTGTGGTTGCCGACGCGGTGGCCCTCGGCGCGCGCGCGCTCGAGGATCGCGCGGCGCGCCGGGTCGGCCGCGTCCTTGCCGCAGACGAAGAACGACGCGCGGACCCCGCGCTCGGCGAGCGCGTCGAGCACGCGCGGCGTCACGCCGGGGTGCGGACCGTTGTCGAAGCTCAGCGCGATGCGGCGGGCGGGCGGCGTCATCACGGAGACCGTAGCCGAAATCTCTTCCCCTCCAGCTGTCTAGACATCGATAAGATCATATCTTGACAATGTCATATCGAGCGCGCGACTCTTCCGGCCGTGCCCGGGGCCCGCTACCACCACGGCGACCTGCGCAACGCGCTCGTGCGCGCGGCGCGCGAGATCGTCGCGGCCGACGGGGTCGCCGGGCTCGGGCTGCGCAAGGCCGCGCGGCGCGCAGGCGCGAGCCACGCGGCGCCGGCGCACCACTTCGGCGACCTCGACGGGCTGCTCGCGGCGGTCGCGGTCGATGGCTTCGGGCGGCTGCGCGCCGCGCTCGAGCGCGCCGCCGCGGGCGCGGAGCCCGGCGGCACGCTCGCGCAGCTCGAGGCCCTGGTACTCGCGTACGTGCGCTTCGCGAGCGCCGAGCCGGGCCCGTACCGCGCGATGTTCCACCCGCGGCTCGCCGAGCGCGGCGCGCGGGCCGACGTCGCCGCGGCCGCCGACGCGGCGCTCGCGCCGCTCGTCGACGCGGTCGAGGCGTGTCAGGTGGCCGGCGAGCTGCGCCCCGGCGACCCGCGCGAGCTCGCTCTCGCGGCGTGGGCCGCCGCGCACGGCCTCGCGACACTGTGGAGCGACAGCCGGATCGGAGCACAGGCCACGCAGGGCATCGAAGATCTCGCGCGCCGCACGACCGCGCTTCTCTTCCACGGCCTGCGCGCGTAGCGCGGGCTCTGGTGCGCCGGTGTCATACTCCGCCGGAGCGGAGGGACGCATGCCGGAACGGAGCGCGAGCGGGTTCACGCGTCTCCAGGTGCTCGGGATCGCGCTCGCGGCGGCGGGGCTGGCGGCGGGGCTGACGGTCTGGGCGCTGCGCACGTGGGTGTTCCCGACGCGCTTCGAGCCGGTTCGGCTGACGGCGCCCGAGGAGCGCACGCTCGACGCGAAGCTGCGCCGCCTCGGCGTCGAGCCGGCGGCGTGGCGGCCGGCCGGCGCCGGCGAAATCGCCGCGCCGCACGCGCCGCGGGCGCGCGCGCCGCAGCC
>CAZQYK010000349.1:0-2923 GCA_964597285.1 uncultured Spirochaetales bacterium | reverse complement strand
GAGCTGCTGCGCGAGGTGTCGGAGCGGATGAACCGCAGCGTCCGCGCCGGCGATTTCGTCGCGAGGCCCGACGGATCCGAGACGCAGGGCGAGGTGTCGCGCCTCGGCGGCGACGAGTTCACGGTGCTGCTGAGCGGCCTCGAGGACGCCGGCGACGCGGCGAAGGTGGCGCAGCGCGTGCTCGACGGGCTGGCGCGCCCGATCGCGATCGGCGACCACGAGCACTTCCCGACCGCCAGCATCGGCATCGCCGTCTATCCGATGGACGGCCGCGACGCCGAGACCCTGCTGCGAAACGCCGACACCGCGATGTACCAGGCGAAGCGCCACAACGGCAACCACTTCCAGTTCTACACCGAGACGATGAACGCGACCGCGGCGCGCAAGCTGCGGCTCGCGAGCCGCCTGCGCCATGCGCTCGAGCAGGGGCACCTCGACCTGCATTACCAGCCGATCCGCGACGCCGCGAGCGGCCGCGTCTGCGCCGCCGAGGCGCTGCTGCGCTGGACCGACCCGTGGGCGGGCGCGATCTCGCCCGACGAGTTCATCCCGATCGCCGAGGACACGGGCCTGATCCTCGGCATCGGCGAGTGGGCGCTGCGCCGCGCCTGCGAGCAGGCGCGCGCGTGGCAGGACGAGGGCTTCGCGCCGATCCGGCTCGCCGTGAACGTGTCGACCCAACAGCTGCGGCAGCCGAGCTGGCCGCAGACGGTGTCGCGCATCCTCGAGGACACGGGATTCTCGGCGGGCCGGCTCGAGATCGAGCTCACCGAGAGCGCGATCCTCGGGCACGACGACGCGACGATGTTCTCGCTGATCGACCTGCACGAGATGGGTGTCGGCCTCGTGCTCGACGACTTCGGCACCGGCTACTCGTCGCTCTCGTACCTGCGGCGCTACCCGATCTCGCGCGTCAAGATCGACCGCTCCTTCGTCGCCGACATCACCGCCGATTCCGAGGACGCCGCGCTGACGACGGCGATCCTGTCGATGGCGCGCGACCTGAACCTGCGCGTCGTCGCCGAGGGCGTCGAGACCCCCGAGCAGGCCGAGTTCCTGCGCTCGCGCGGCTGCCACGAGCTCCAGGGCCACCTGTTGAGCCCCCCGGTCGCGCCGGAGGAGTTCCGGCGCTTCCTGGATCGGGGGAAGGAGGAGGGGGCCGGCTAGGCCTCCGCGGAGCTCCGAGACCGCAGCGAGAGGCGATCGAGCGCGACCGCGGCGGCGAGGGCGAGCGACGCCAGCACGTCGATCCAGGCGATCCGCTGGAGCGAGGCGTTGGTGTCTCCGATCCACAGCGCGATCGCGACGAACGAGAGCATGCTCACGAACCCGGCCGCGATCCCGGCGCGCCGGAGCGGCGCGTGGAGCGCCCCCGCGATCAGTAGGCCCCCGACGATCGCGAACAGCACGGCCCGGTGCCGCATCAGGACCGCGAGATTCGGATCGTCGAGGACCACGCCATACGCCGACTCGATGCGCGCGCTGGAGACGACCCCGATCGCCGGAAGCGCGTTCACGATGCCCACGAGGAGGAGGAGTACCGTGGCCGCCCTTCGCATCCGGACGACGCTAGCCGAGATGCGACGGCCGCGGTGGGTCCAGCTCGCGCGGCGGGTCGGGGGCCACCCTCTCGACGCGCCTCGACGCGGCCTAACGTACGTCCCGGTCCTTATCGGGCGCGGGCTCGAAGCTCAGCCGCACCCGCTCGGTGCGCGCACGGCCGGTCGCCGCGTAACGCCAGCCCGCAGCGGCCTTCAGGGCTGCCGCGTCGAATTCTCCCTCCGGACAGCTTCGCAGCACGCGGGGGTCCTCGACCGCACCGGCCGCCGTGATCCTGAACTCCAGCTCGACGTAGCCGCCCCCACGCGCGTCGCACTGCTCGTCGCCCGGACGGCCCGATCCGTCGCCCGCGCAGGCGAGTGCGAGGGCCGCGGTGATGTGCATGCTGAGAAGAGCTCGGTTCACGCTGCTCGACCGATCGGCCCTACCAACGAACGCGGGCTCATCGCGTTCGACCAGGGTACGGAACTTCTCCGCCGCCAGACTGTACCACCAAACGCCTGGAGCACGCTCCTGCGGCCAGCTGCATTCGATTGATCCTCATCCCGGCCCCTTCCTGTGCCTACGCCACTCGGCGTAGGCTGGTTGGACTAACCGCCCCAACCGTTTGACGGGACGTCTGCATTCTCGACCGCGAGGGGCAGCTTCTGCTTCACAAGAACCTCCGCAGCCGCCCCGAGCCCTTCCCGGAGGCCATCGCGCCCTACCGCGAGGACCTCGTCGTCGGGGTCGAGTGCATCCTCACCGAACGACCGTCTCGACGCCTTCGAGATCGCCCACCTGCTCCGCGGTGGGAACCTCCTCGCGATCCACGTGCGGTCTCAGTCTGAAGGTCCGCTCCACTTCGGAAGACACCTCTCAGACTTAACAGGACTGGCATTAAGGACACGCGATACGCGGACGCGCGGCCAAGGCGGGATCACGCCGTCGGGGGTAGGGATGTAGCAGAACGATTCGACCGTGACATCGAAGCAGGCGGTCTTGACCCAGCCGTCACAATCGAGCTCCCAGATCGAACAGATCTCCCCGTATAGAGTGAAGATCTCTGTCGAACCGATGGGCTGCAACGCCGAGCCTTCGAAATCAACCGCGTACCGCCCAGAGTAGACGGTCGGCTCGTTCTCGCAGATCTCGCCGCGCATAGGTTCGGGATTGCAAGAATCCGGACGCGCTGGCGATAAGCAACCGGTTATCGCGATAAGCGTCATCGCGCCAATCTGGCTGAGCCGATTCACCCGGCCTCTTCTCGCCGCCCAACGGATGGCGGTTCAGCTGCGCTCAACAGCGCTGATCACCAACACTGGGGCACGGCGCCCGCCGCCAGAACGGTACCACCGATCGATTGGAACGAGCTGTTGGGCGT
>CAZQYK010000348.1:0-5965 GCA_964597285.1 uncultured Spirochaetales bacterium | reverse complement strand
GCGGACGCCGCCGGAGACGCGCCGTGAGCCGGCTCGTCAGCATCGTCGTCGACAACTTCGACCAGGGGCGCTTCCTCGCCGCCGCGATCGACAGCGCGCTCGCGCAGCGCGGCGCGCGCACCGAGGTGATCGTCGTCGACGACGGCTCGCGCGACGGTTCGCGCGACGTGATCGCGCGCTACGGCGACGCGGTCGTACCGGTGCTGAAGCCCAACGGCGGGCAGGCCTCGGCGCTCAACGCCGGCTTTGCGCGCAGCCGCGGCGAAGTCGTGATCTTCCTCGACGGCGACGACGCGCTGCTGCCCGACGCCGCGCGCCGCGCCCTCGCGTGCTTCGACGACCCACGCGTCGTCAAGGCGCACTGGCCGATGGCGGTGATCGACGAGGCCGGCGCGCGCACCGGCGCGCTGCACCCCGAAGGCCGCCTGCCCGACGGCGACCGGCGCGCCGCGCTGCTGCGCGCGGGCCCGACGAGCGAGCTCGCGCCGCCGACGAGCGGCAACGCGTGGTCGCGCGCGTTCCTCGCGAGCGCGCTGCCGATCCCGGAGGAGATCTACCGGATCAGCGCCGACAAGCACCTGCTCGAGGTCGCGCCCTTCGCCGGCCCGCTGCGCCGCGTCGACGAGCCGCTCTCGCTCTACCGCCGCCACGCCGCGGGCTCGCAGCTCTCGCGCGGCGTCGAGGAGCGGCTCGCGCTCGAGCTGCGCTTCTGGGACTGCTACGTCGACGCGATCGAGCGGCGCCTCGCGGCCGACGGCGTCGCGGTCGACCGCGAGGCGTGGCGGAGCTGCTCGTGGTGGCATCTCCAGGCGCAGGCGATCCGCGAGCTCGCGTCGCTGCCCGACGCGGGCGGACCGCTCGTGCTCGTCGAGGACGGCGCGTGGGGCCGCGGGCCGGTCGCCGGCCGCCAGACGCTGCCCTTCCTCGAGCGCGACGGCGTCCATTGGGGCTCGCCCGCCGACGACGCCACCGCGATCGCCGAGCTCGAGCGGCTGCGCGGCGCCGGCGCCGCGGCGATCGCCTTCGTCTGGTCGACCGTCTGGTGGCTCGACCACTACCGCGGGCTGCGCGCGCACCTCGAGCGGCGCTACCCGTGCGCGCTGTCGAGCCCGCGCGTCGTCGCGTTCGACCTGACGCAGCCGAAGCAGGGCGGCGAGCCCGACGCTCCGCCGGTCGAGCGGGGCGCCGATGGCTGACGCGCCGACGATCACGATCGGCTTCGTGCCGCGCGACCGCTCGTGCCTCGCGCCGGCCTCGCTCGAGCGGCTGCTCGAGCGCACGCCGCCGCCGTTCCGGCTCGTCGCGGTCGACGCCGGCATGCCGGCGCGCTTCCGCGAGCCGCTCGAGCGGCTGCTCGCCGGCGCGCCGGACGCCGAGCTGCTGAGCGCGGGCCCCGAGGTCGGCTCGAACGCCGCGCGCAATCTCGTGCTGCGCGCGTGCGCGAGCGACTACCTGTGCCTGATCGAGAACGACTGCTTCGTGCACGAGGGCTGGCTCGCGGCGCTCGTGCGCGCCTGCGAGGAGCACCCGGCCGAGGCTGCCGCACCGCTGCTGCTCGAGCCGCGCGGCGCGTTCGAGAAGGTGCACTTCGACGACCGGCTCGGCGAGATCTCGCGCGACCCCGTGACCGGCCGCCGCGTCGTGCTGCCGCGCGCGACGCCGCTCGAGAGCGACCGCGACGCGCCGCGGCGCGAGACCGACTTCGTCGAGATGCACTGCGTGCTGTTCCGGCGGCGCGTCTTCGAGCGCATCGGGCCCTTCGACGAGAAGCAGTCCGGCTCGCGCGCCGAGGTCGACCTGTCGCTCGCGCTGCACGCGGGCGAGGTCCGCACCGTGCTCGAGCCGGCGAGCCGCGTGACCTTCTCGCCGCCGCCGCCGGTGCACCCCGAGGAGCGCGAGGCCTATCTGCGCTACTGGGACCTCGCCGGCAACGCCGACGACCACCGCCGCATCGAGGCGCGCTGGGACGTGCTCGAGTGCCCGAGCGCGATGGGCTTCGTCGCCGGACGCCGGCGCATCTGCGACGTCGCCGACCCCGCCGAGCAGCTGCGCCGCTTCCACGCCGACCTCGACGCGCAGCGCCGCGCCGCCGAAGAGCTCGCGGCGCTCGAGCCCGCCGACGGCCTCGTCGTGCTCGTCGACGACGCGCAGTGGATCGCGCCCGAGATCGCCGGCCCGCGCCCGACGCTGCCCTTCCTCGAGCGCGACGGGAAGTACTGGGGCGCCCCGCCCGACGACGCCACCGCGATCGCCGAGCTCGAGCGGCTGCGCGCCGAGCGCGGCGCGCGCTTCGTCGCGTTCGGCTGGCCGGCCTTCTGGTGGCTCGAGCACTACGCCGGCTTCGCCGCGCACCTGCGCGCGCGCTACGCGCGGCGGCTCGAGAGCGAGCGGCTGGTCGTCTTCGACCTCGGATGAGGCGCCTGCTGCGCGACGCCGGGGCGATCGCGCTCGCGACGGCGCTGCTGTGGATCGGCCTCGAGGCGGCGCTGCGCGCGGCATGGGCGCTGCGCAACGCCGCGGTGTCGGCCGTCGTGCTGCCGTACACCGCGGCGCAGGACTGGGGCCCCGTGCCGCCGTGGCTCGACGGGCTGCGGATCCTCGAGAACGACCCGCTGCTCTTGTGGCGCAACCGGCCCGGGGTGCGGCGCACCTATCTCGACGTCTACGGCCCGGTGCGCGACGAGCGCGAGCGCGCCGCGCTGCTCCAGCGCTTCTGGCCGCGCGTTCCCGACGCGCTGCGCGGCCGCCCGACCTGGTCGGTCGCGATCGGCGCGCACGGCTTCCGCACCGACCCCTTCGACGGACGCGCGCCGCGCGGCACCTGGCGCATCGCCTGCCTCGGCGACTCGTGGACCTTCGGCGCGAACGTCGACCAGGCCGACGCGTGGCCGCAGCGGCTCGCCGCGCTGCTGCGCGAGCGTCACCCGGGGCGAGCGATCGAGGTACTGAACCTCGGCGTGATGGGTTACTCGTCGCGGCAGGGCCTCGAGCTGCTGCGCCGCCGCGTGCTCGACCTCGCGCCTGACGTCGTCGCGATCGGCTTCGCGATGAACGACTCGCTCGTCGCCGGCTGGCGCGACGCCGACGCGGTCGGCGGCGGCGCGCCGCCGCGCGCGCGGCCGCTGCTCGACCGGCTCGAGACGCTGCGCCTCGCGCGCTTCCTCGTGCAGCGCGCGCAGCACGAGCCGTGGACGATCGGCGACTACCTCGAGCAGGTGGCCGGCGCGGCCGGCAGCGACGACGAGCTGTGGACCGGCCGCCAGGCGCTCGAGCACGCCGGCGCCGACGCGCTCGAGCGGCTCGCGCGGGTGCCGCCGAGCGCGTACGCCGAGAACCTGCGCGCGATGGTCGCGCTCGTGCGCGAGGCGGGCGCCGAGCCGCTGCTGCTCTACAACGAGCTGCGCGACGGACCGTACCGCGCCGCGCTCGAGCGGGTCGCGCGCGAGACCGCGACGCCGTGGGTCGACGCGTACGCGCGGATCGCGGCCGAGCGCGCGCGCGACGAGACCGCGCTCGCCGCGCGGCTCGGGCTGCGGCCGGCGGGCGCGCCGGCGCGCGAGGTGGTGCTGCGCGTCCACCGGGGGGCGCACGCGGTGCCCGACGCGCTGTACGTCGCCGGCAGCGATCCCGCGCTCGGCGACGCGACGCCGAACCGCGTCGCGCTGCGCGACGACGGCGGCGGCGGCGACGAGCGCGCCCGCGACGGGGTGTGGTCGCTCGCGGTCGCGCTACCGCCCGGCGAGCGGGTCTTCTACGTCTACACCAACAGCGGTCGCGAGGGCCGCTGGGAGGGGCTCGACGTGCCCGACCTGCGCCATCTGGCCGACCCCCGGCCCGGCTACCGGCCGGTCGAGACCTTCGGCGCGCTGCCCCTCCAGGCCGACGGCTGGCACACGAACGCCCGCGGCCACGGGTACTTGGCCGAGGCGGTTGCCGGTGCGTTGCCGCCGCCCCCGCCGCCTCGCTGAGCCCGTTTTCCGCTCCCGACCGCCCGCGGCGCCGTGATAGGGTGGTCCAGAACGGCGTTGCAGCTCCTTCAGCAGTCGAGGTGCAGTCATGCGGATCACGTGGACCGGGCGCGCGTGGACGTGTCTCTTCGGCGCGCCGTGGATCTTCCCGGCGCTCGCGCTCGCGAGCGGGCCGGTCGAGCCGCTCGAGCCGCCGGGCGCGGCGCCTCGGGCCGAGTGCGAGTCCGAGAGCAGCTGGGCGTCGCGCCACTTCTCGCAGACGCCGACGCTGCGCCACGACTGCGTCCACGCCTTCGGCGGCGCGAACCAGAAGCTGCGCGTCTCGCACCTGCGGCGCGGCGTCGGCGACGCCGCGCTCTTCGCCGACTCGCTGCGGCCCGGTGCGGCGCCGCGCGCGTGGTCGGACGCCGACGAGACGCGCTCGCGCGTCGAGCTCGACGGCTCGGCCGGACGCTTCCGCTACGAGACGCACTTCGACATCGGCCGCGAGACGCAGCTCGACGGCGCGCGGCTCCAGCCGCGCGGGCGCTCGGAGCTGCGCGTCCGCAGCGGCTACGACCTGGGAATCCTGCGCCCGGGCATCGAGCTGCGCGGCTCGCTGAGCGGCGACGAGCCCGACGTGCAGCCCGAGATCGCGCGCGGGCTGCGCGGCGTCGACGGCGACCAGAGCTCGCTCGCGGCCGGGCGCGCGACGCTCGACGTCGCGATCCCCGGCGCGCCGGTGCTGACGCTCGGCGCCGGGCGCGAGCAGAAGGACGTGTTCCGGGGCCGCACGCTCGAGCGCGAGAGCGTCGACAGCGACTTCGTCAGCGGCGCGCTGTGGTACGCCGCCGAGCGCTTCCAGGCCTTTGCGGTGTCGAGCATCTACCGCTTCCGCGACGAGCTCCAGCCCGGCGCGCGCGGCTCGCTGCTCTACGACCACTACGCGGCGCTCTCGTACTGGCCGACGGCGACGCTGACGCTGAACCCGAGCGTGCAGTACACCGACGCGTCGTACGACGGCCGCGAGACCTGGATGCGCACGCTCGCCGCGAGCCTCGGCGTCTACTCCACCGCGATCGGCAAGAACGGGATGCTGACCTTCTGGGGCGGCTACACGCGCTCCTACGACACCGGCCGCCACTTCGACTACCAGCAGCTCGACCTCGCGGTCGGCGCCGAGCGCGCGCTCACCGAGCTCGCGCGGCTCGGCGGCTACGGCGTCTCGATCGGCGGCTCGGTCGGCTACAGCCACTATTTCGACCGGCTGTACCCCGACGCGAGCGGACCCGGCTTCCGGACGCTGCTGACGCTGCGGATCTCGGCGCCGGCGCCGCTGCGGCCCGGGCGGAGGTAGAGCGCTCCCCTGCCGGCGTGGCGCGCGGGGCACTCAGCTCCCGCACCACGGAGGTTCGTACAGCATGCGGCGGGTCGGGCGCGGGCGTCTTCGGCGTGGCGTGTTCGGGTTCGTGACCTTCCTCGGCATCGGGGGGATCGCCGCTTCGCCGGCGCTGCCGCGGGCGGCCGCGGCGCAGTCGGGCGAAGAGGGAGCCGTCTGCGTGCAGGACCTCTCGGAGAACACGCAGTGCACCTCGAGCGACGTCGTCGCGACCGGGCTCGTGCTGGTGAGCCTGATCGAGTCGTGTCCGGCCGGCGACCCGACGACCGCGCAGGTCGTCGTCGACCTGACCCTCGCCGCCGGGACGAGCACCCGCTACGACGCCGCGATCTTCGTCGCGCTCGAGGGCGGCAGCGCGCTGAACGGGAACCTGTGCTTCCACGACTACCTCGAGCCGCCGCTCGATCCCAATCCGACCTACGGCGACCACAACGGCAACGCGGTGCCCGACCTCCGCAACGGCCCGTGGGCCGACCTCGAGCCCTTCGCCAATCCCCCCGACGACTGCGGCGACCTGAGCGCGGGCACCGAGGCGATCAAGTCTCTCGCGTCGCCGAGCGTGCCGCTCGTGATCGACTGCGTCGACTCGAACCAGGACGGCACGGTCGACGTCGACGTC
>CAZQYK010000347.1:0-2870 GCA_964597285.1 uncultured Spirochaetales bacterium | reverse complement strand
TCCCGCTGCACCCGACGCTCGGTTCCGACGACGCGCTGATCCTGCCGCGCCAGGAGATCGTCGACCAGGTGGTCGGCCAGGTCGAGCGCTGGAAGGAGTCGCGCACCGAGGGCTCGATCGCGATCCTCGGCGAGAAGGGCTCGGGCAAGACGACCCTCGCGGCGCTGATTGCGCGGCAGTTGAAGGACGTCGTCGTGATCCGGCACACGCTCCGCGGCAAGCCGAGCTCCGGCGAGGATCTCTTCGCCCAGCTCTCGTCGCAGCTCCCGGTGAACGGCGCGACCGAGCTCTCCGACTGGATCGACGGTCTATGCGTCGGCCCAGAGCGCGTCGTGCTGCTCGACGAGGCCCACAACGTGTTCCTGCGCGTCGTCGACGGCTACCGCGCGTACGACGCGCTGATCGAGCTCGTCAACGCGACGTCGGAGCGCGTCTTCTGGGTGCCGATCTTCAACAGCTTCACGTGGCGCTTCCTGAACGAGAGCCGCTCGCGGCAGCACTACTTCCGCCGGCTGCTCGAGGCGCCGTCGTGGAGCACCGACGACCTGCGCGAGCTGATCCGGCGCCGCCACGCGCGCACCGGCTTCGAGGTCGAGTTCGACGAGATGCTGCTCTCGGGCGACCGCGTCGGCTCGGGCCGGCTCGAGCTCGTCGAGGGGGCCGACGGCTTCTTCCGGCTGCTGCGCGAGACGAGCGGCGGCAACCCGCGCATCGCCGAGCGGCTGTGGCTCGAGGCGCTGACGCCGGTGGGCGAGAAGAAGCTGCGCGTCAGCGCGTTCCGCGAGCCGGAGAGCGAGGTGCTCGAGAAGCTCTCGGACGACCTGATGTTCGCGCTCGCGTCGGTGACGCAGCACGAGAACCTCTCGTCCGACGAGCTGCGCCGCGTGCTGAACATGCCCGCCGGCTTCGCGCGCTTCGCGTACACCTTCCTGCTCGAGGCCGGTCTCGTCGTGCCGAAGGACGGGCGCAGCGACCGCGTGACGCCGTCGGCGACCTACTACCGCCAGACGCTGCGCGCGCTGCGCCGGCGCCACCTGCTCTACGACTGACGCCGGCCCCCACCCCGGAGGACCCCATGCCCGACGCCGCCCCGCCCCCCGAAGCCCCGGCCGCGACCGCGCCGCCGGCCGCCGAGACCGCCGCCGTCCAGACCGCGCCGCCGCCCGGCTCGACGCTCGAGGCCGTCGAGGTGCTGCCGCTCGAGTCGCCGACCGAGCAGCCGCTGTCCTTCTTCGACCCCGACGCGGTGCTGCCGGCGCTGCTCGTCGTCGTCGGCACCGTGCTCGCGGTGCGCGGGCTGCAGCGCCTCGTCGGCCGGCTCGCCGACCGCCTCGTCGTGCACCGGCTGGCGATCAAGCAGGCGCTGACGCTGGCCGGCTTCGCCGCGTACGGGGCCGCCGGCCTCGGCGCGATCTCGATGATGTTCGAGCTCTCGGCGCAGGCCTTCTTCGCGATCTCCGGCACCCTCGCGATCGCGCTCGGCTTCCTGCTCAAGGACGTCGCCGAGTCGCTCGTCGCCGGGCTCACGATCCTGATCGCGCGGCCCTTCTCGGTCGGCGACCGCATCAGTTTCGGCGGCTACTACGGCGAGGTCCGCGACATCGGCCTGCGCACGGTGCAGCTCGTGACGCTCGACGACAACCTCGTGACGGTGCCTTCGAACAAGTTCCTCTCCGAGTCGGTCGCGAGCGCGAACGCCGGCGCGCTCGACTGCATGGTCGTGATGACCTTCTGGGTCGCCACCGACGCCGACCACGAGCGCGCGCGCGACATCGTGCGCGACGCGGTGATGAGCTCGCGCTTCTGCTACGTCGGCAAACCGATCACGGTGCTCGTCGGCGTGAAGCTCGCCGAGCAGATCGGCGCGGTCGTCGAGATCGTCGCGAAGGCCTACGTCTTCGATGCGCGCCACGAGAAGAGCTTCGGGAGCGACGTCACCGAGCGCGTCCTGCGCGCGCTCCGCGCCGAGGGCATCGCGCTGCCCCGGGGTGCGATCGCGGCGTGACCCGCCGCGCAGAAACCTGGGTGCTCGCCGGGATTCTGGCGGTCGCGCTGGCGGTGCGCGTCGGGTTCGTGCTGCAGCTCGAGGCGAACCCGAACCACCAGACGCCGATCTTCGACTCGGACTACCACGTGATCTGGGCGCGCGCGATCGCGGCCGGCGAGCCCTTCGGGCCGCAGCAGGGGCGGCCCTTCTTCCGCGCGCCGCTGTATCCGTACTTCCTCGGCGGCGTGTTCGCGCTCTTCGGCGACCGGCTGCTCGTCGCGCGGCTCGTGCAGTGCGGGCTCGGCACGCTCTCGGTCGCGCTCGTCTGGGCGGTCGGCCGCCGCGCCTTCGACCCGCGCACCGGGCTCGCCGCGGCGGCGATCGCGGCGGTCTACTGGGTGCTCGTCTACTTCGACGGCGAGCTGCTGATCCCGGTGCTGATCGTGCCGCTCGACCTGCTCGCGCTCTGGCTCGTGCTGGGTCAAGCGCGGCGAAGCCGCGCGCGGAGCGAGGCGAAGCCGAGCGGAGTCGAACTGGGGCCTCCGATCCCGCAGAGCCTCGATCACGTCGCGGAGCCCTCGTCCGCGCTGCTAGGCGGCCGCGCGGCAGCGCCCGGGCGCGCGGCGCTGGCCGGCGCGGTGATCGGACTCTCGGCGATCGCGCGCCCGAACGTGCTCGTGCTCGCGCCGTGCGTGGTGGGCTGGCTCCTGTGGCGCCGCGGGCCCGACGGGGGGCGCGCGTGGGCCGCCGCGGCCGCTCGCGGTCTCGCCGCGCGAGACGAGCGCGTGGCGTGGCCTGGTCGCGGCGCTGCGCGCGCAGGGCCGCGGCGACGAGGCCTGCCGCGAGGCGCGGGCGTGGCGCGAGCGCGACCCGCACTCGGCCG
>CAZQYK010000346.1:0-3263 GCA_964597285.1 uncultured Spirochaetales bacterium | reverse complement strand
CGGCGGCGGCGCGCGCCGCCGCGAGGTCGGACTCGTCGCCGGTCGCGACCGCGTCGGCGCCGAGCCGGCGGCGCAGCCCCTCGAGCGCGCTGACCACGTACGGCGCGCGCACGCGGCTCGAGCCCTCGTCGCCGGTGTTCTCGAGCGCCGCGAGACGCCCGAGCACCGCGAGCCGCCGCACGCGCGCCGGGTCGAACGGAAGCGTGCCGTCGTTCTCGAGCAGCACCGCCGACTTCTCGGCCGCCTCGCGCGCGAGCGCGCGGTGCGCGTCGCACGCGACGAGCGACTCGGGGTAGTCCGGCAGCGGGTCCTCGGCGCACGCGAAGCGGTAGAGCACGCGCAGGATCCGCCGGCACGCGCGGTCGACCACCTCGGGCTCGATCGCGCCGCCCTCGACCGCGGCGACGAGCTTCTTGCCGAAGACCAGCGGCTCGGGGTTCTCGACGTCGAGCCCGGCCGCGGCGCCGTAGGGCTGATGGACGCCCATCACCCAGTCCGAGTGCACGAAGCCGTCGAAGCCCCACTCGCCGCGCAGCACGTCGGTCAGCAGGGCCCGGCTCTGGCCGCAGTGCTCGCCGTTCAGCTTGTTGTACGCGCTCATCACCGACGCGACGCCGGCCGCGAGCGCGCGGCGGAAGTGCGGCAGGTACACCTCGTGCAGCGTGCGCTCGTCGACGCGGACGTCGACGCGGAAGCGCGCGTTCTCGATGCTGTTGCACGCGAAGTGCTTCACCGTCGCGCAGACGTTGTGCGCCTGGATGCCGGTGCCGAGCGCGGCGCCCATCTCGCCGCGGTGGTGCGGGTCCTCGCCGTAGGTCTCCTGTGCGCGCCCCCAGGCCGGGTGGCGCAGCAGGTTGATGCAGACCGCGCCCGAGAGGTTGCAGCCCTGCGCGCGCACCTCGACGCCCATCGCCTGGCCGATGCGGTGCTCGAGGTCCGTGTCGAAGCTCGCGCCGCGGGCCATCGTGCACGGGAAGCAGGTCGAGCGGCCGCGCGCGACGCCGCGCGGGCCGTCGGTGAACCAGAACGCCGGAACCCCGAGGCGCTCGATGCCGCCGCCGGCGCGGTAGGGCCGCGCGCCCCAGACGCCGCCGTCGGCGCCGAACGCGGCGAAGAAGCCCTGCCCCGACATCATCCCGCCCTTCTCGGCGAGCGTCGCCCGGGCGAGCACGGCGTCGATCGCCGCGGCGATCTCGGCCTCGCTCATGCCCTCGAGGGGCGTCGGGGGTGCGTCGGTCATCGGGCGGGCCGCGTGGTGGGACGTACTGGGCTCGAACCAGTGACCTCTGCGGTGTGAACACAGCGCTCTACCAACTGAGCTAACGTCCCGTGCCCGAAAGCTTTAGCGGACGCCCCGCCCGAGCGCGAGGTCAGCGCGCGGCCGCTCGCTCGAGCGCGGCGCCGACGAAGGCCAGGAAGAGCGGGTGCGGCGCGAACGGCGTCGACCCGAACTCCGGGTGGAACTGGCAGCCGAGGAACCACGGGTGGTCGGCGACCTCGACGATCTCGACGAGCCGGCCGTCCGGTGAGCTGCCCGAGAGCACGAGCCCGGCCTCGACGAGCGCGTCGCGGTAGTCGGGGTTGAACTCGTAGCGGTGGCGGTGGCGCTCGGAGACCTCGCCGCTGCGGTAGGCCTCGGCGGCGCGCGTGCCCGGCCGCAGCGCGCACGGCCACGCGCCGAGGCGCATCGTCGCGCCCTTCTCCTCGAGCCCGCGCTGCTCCGGCATCAGGTCGATCACCGCGTGCGGCGTCGCCGGGTCGATCTCGCGCGAGTTCGCGCCGGCGAGCCCGGCGACGTCGCGGGCGTACTCGATCACCGCGAGCTGCATCCCGTAGCAGATGCCGAAGTACGGCACGCGCTCCTCGCGCGCGTGGCGCACCGCGACGACCTTGCCCTCGGCGCCGCGGCTGCCGAAGCCGTGCGGAACGAGGATCCCGTCGACGGCCGCGAGCACGCTCGCGTCGTCGAGCTTCTCGGAGTCGAAGTACTCGATCACGACGCGCGCGCGATGCGCGTAGCCGGCGTGGTAGAGCGCCTCGTTCAGGCTCTTGTACGACTCCGTCAGGTCGACGTACTTGCCGACCATCGCGATGCGCACCTCGTGCGCGGGGTTCTTCGCGCGCTCGACCAGCTGCTCCCACGGCGCGAGGTCCGGGCGGCCGGTCCAGATGCCGAGCACCTGCGTGATCTTCTCGTCGAGCCCCTCGCGGTGCAGGATCAGCGGCAGCTCGTAGATGTTCTCGACGTCCTTCGCCGTCACGACGGCGTCCTCGTCGACGTTGCAGAAGAGCGCGATCTTGCCCTTGACGGCCTTCGGCAGCAGCCGATCGGTGCGGCACAGGATCACGTCCGGCGCGATGCCGACCGTCCGCAGCTCCTTGACCGAGTGCTGCACCGGCTTCGTCTTCAGCTCGCCGGCGGTGGCGACGTAGGGCACGAGCGCGGTGTGGATGTAGCAGGTGTTCTCGCGCCCGACCTCGCCGCGCATCTGGCGGATCGCCTCGAGGAAGGGCAGCGACTCGATGTCGCCGACGGTGCCGCCGACCTCGCAGATCAGCACGTCGACGTCGACGGCGGCGGCGTGGATCGCGGCCTTGATCTCGTCGGTGACGTGCGGAATCACCTGCACCGTGCCGCCGAGGTAGTCGCCGCGGCGCTCCTTCGCGAGCACCGTGTCGTAGATGCGGCCGGCGGTGACGTTGTTGCGCTTGCCCATCCGGGCATGGGTGAAACGCTCGTAGTGGCCGAGGTCGAGATCGGTCTCGGCGCCGTCGTCGGTGACGTAGACCTCGCCGTGCTGGAACGGATTCATCGTCCCCGGGTCGACGTTCAGGTACGGGTCGAGCTTGAGGAAGGTGATCTTCAGCCCGCGCGCCTCGAGCAGCGCGCCGATCGCGGCCGACGAGAGACCCTTGCCGAGCGACGAGAGCACGCCTCCCGTCACGAAGATGAACTTGGTCGGCCGTTGGGTCATGCCGGTCTCCGTCGCGCAGCCCGGAGTTCGACTGCGGCCGGAAGGCCAGCCCCCCGCGACGCATCGCGCGGGGCGTGGGGGAGTTCGACGTCGTGGGACACGCTCGAACCGGGTGGGCTGCGCAGGGTATATCGTGGCCGTCGCAGAGCGTCAAACACTGCGCCCGCTCGCGCGCGCTGCGCTACGGCTGCAACGCCGTTTCCAACAGCCCCGTCGTCTCCGGAAGCCCGCAGACGAGGTTCGCGCACTGCACCGCCTGGCCGCTCGCGCCCTTGCCGAGGTTGTCGA
>CAZQYK010000345.1:0-3865 GCA_964597285.1 uncultured Spirochaetales bacterium | reverse complement strand
GGCACGCGCGTGCGCGTGCGGATCGGCGCGCCGATCGAGCGCCGCCCCGACGAGGACCGCGCCGGCCTGCTGCGCGAGGCCCGCGCGCAGATCGAGAAGGCGCTCGCGGGCTGGCGGGCGGGGGACTAGGCCCGCCGCCGGCGCTCACCCCGCGCCGCCGACGGTGCGGGGCACGAGCGCCTCCCACGCGTCGGGCAGGCGGCCGGTCTCGGCGAACGCGCGCGCGTGCGCGAGGCCCTCGGCGCACTCGCCGCCGCCGCGCGGGTCGCGGCAGCGCTCGCAGAGCCCGACGAGCGCATCGCGCCGGAACGGGACGCCGTGGTAGCGCTGCCAGGCCACCTCGTACGCCAGGCCGCTGAAGCCGGTGACGAAGGTGAGCGCAAGGGCGGCGGCGCGAACCACGGACGATCCGGCGGCCGCGTTCAGTCGCGCAGCGTGATCGCGGCGTTCGTGATGATCGGCGCGTCGCGCTCGGCGCTGCGCACGTCGAGCAGGATCCGGTCGCCGTCGCGCCACCACGCGGTGCGGTAGGTCTCGCCCGGGAACGCGACGCCGGCGAAGCGCGCCTGGTAGCGCGAGACTCGCGACGGGTCGCCGCCGAGCGCCGCGTCGACGACGGCCTTGCACGCGATGCCGTACGAGCACAGGCCGTGGAGGATCGGCCGGTCGAAGCCGCCGCGCTTCGCGAAGTCGGGGTCGGCGTGCAGCGGGTTCTTGTCGCCATTGAGCCGGTAGAGCAGTGCTTGCTGCGGCAGCGTGCGTGACTCGACGACGCCGTCGGGCTCGCGATCGGGGCGCTCGTTGCCGGCCTTCGGGCCCGACGGCCCGCCGAAGCCGCCCTCGCCGCGGAGGAAGAGCGACATGCGATTCGTGAACAGCGGGCCGTCGGCGTCGCTCGCGGCGTACTCGACGATCACGAGCGCGGCCTTGCCCTTGTCGTAGATCTCGGCGATGCGGCCGCGCGTCGTGAGCTCGGCGGCGGTCGGCAGCGGGCGGTGCAGCGCCACGTCCTGCTCGCCGTGCAGCAGCATCGCCGGGTCGAACTCGAGGCCGGGGACCTTGCCGATCCCGCCGATGCCGCCGCCGCCGCCTTTCGCGCGCCGGGACCGCGCGGTCATGCCGCCCGAGGCGACGACCGCGAAGCTCGGCAGCACGACGAGGTCCTTCTCGTAGGTGTAGGCGAGCTCGTCGGAATCGGTGGCGCGGAATCCGGCGCCGACGCCGAGGTGATAGAGGATCACGTCGTCGGGTCCGTAGGCGCCGGCGCTCTCGCCGAGGTCGGCGCCGAGCGCCTTCGCGGGGTCGATGGGCATGGCCTCTCCGTGGCTGCGGGGTTCGGGAACGCGCAGCATACCGCGGCGGCGGGCCCCGTGCGGGCCGCCGATCGCGCTGTGGTAGGTTGGCGCGGTGCAGCCGGCCTCGGACACGCTCGAGCGTCTGGTTCCCGACCGGCTCGATGCGCGGGACACGACCGGCCGGGCGACGCTCGAGCTGCACCTCGCGCGCTACCGCTTCGCCGCGGCCCGGCTGCGGCCCGGCCGCGCGCTCGACCTCGCGTGCGGTGTCGGCTACGGCGCGCAGCTGCTGGCCGACGCGCGCGCCGATGTCGACGTGCTCGGCGTCGACGTCTCGCCCGACGCGGTGGCCTACGCGCGCGAGCGCTACGCCGGCCCGCGCCTCGCGTTCCGCGCCGCCGACGCGCTCGCGTTCGACGACGCCGACGGCTTCGACAGCGTCGTCTCGCTCGAGACGGTCGAGCACGTCGACGACCCGGGCGCGCTCGTCGCGCGGCTCGCCGCGCTCGTGCGCCCGGGCGGCGTGCTCGTCGCTTCGGTGCCGACGACGCCGTCGGTCGACTGGAACCCGCACCACCGGCACGACTTCACGGAGCGCTCGTTTCGCTTGCTCGTCGCGGCGCGCGCGCCGGGCCTCGTCGCCGGCGACGCGCTGCGCCAGGTGCAGCCGGTCTCGCTGCGCGCGCTGCTCGCGCGGCGCGAGCGGCGCATGGGCGACCTGCGCCGCAGCCCGCTCGCGTACTACGCGGCCCAGCCCGGCGCGGCGCTGCGCCGGGCGCTCGCGACGCTGCGCTGGGGCCTCACGAACCGCTACGTGACGATCGCGTGGCGGCGGCCGGGCCCATCGGGTTGACGCGCTGGATCGTCGTTCCGGCCTGGAACGAGGCGGAGCGGATCGCGCCGCTCCTCGAGCAGATCGCGCGCGAGCTGCCCGGCTGGCGCGTGGTCGTCGTCGACGACGGCTCGACCGACTCCACGGCCCGCGTCGCGCGCAATGCCGGCGCGACCGTGCTGCGCCACCCCTTCAACCTCGGCTACGGTGCGGCGCTCCAGACCGGATACAAGTGGGCGCTGCGCCGCGGCGCCGAGCTCGTCGTGCAGCTCGACGCCGACGGCCAGCACGACCCGGCCGACGTCGCGGCGCTCGCCGAGCCGGTCGCGCGCGGCGAGCTCGACGTCGCGATCGGCTCGCGCTTCCTCGGCGCCGGCGACTACCGGATGGGCGCGCTGCGCCGCGCCGGGCGCGCGCTCTTCGCGGGCCTGCTGCGCGGCTTCGGGCTGCGCGACAGCGACCCGACGTCGGGATTCCAGGCGCTCTCGCGGCGCGCGCTCGCGCTCCATGCCGGCGACGCGTTCCCGAGCGACTACCCCGACGTCGACGTGCTGCTCGCCGCGCACCGCCACGGCCTGCGCGTGGGCGAGCGCCCGGTCGCGATGCATCCGAGCCCGCGCACGTCGTCGCTGCACGCCGGGCTCGCACCGCTCTACTACGTGTACAAGATGCTGCTCGCGCTCTGGGCCGCGTCGGCCCGTCCGCGCGCGCCGGGCAGCGGAGGAAAGGGGGACGCCGATGGACCGTGAGGCGCGACTGGCCGAGCTGCGCGAGCTCTTCCTCGCGGCGCCCGAGTCGGGCTCGACGCGCGTGATCGCGATCGCGCTGAGCCTGGCGCTCGTCGCGGTGGTGCTCGCGCTCGTCAAACGGCGGACGCTGCGCGAGGAGTACACGCCGATCTGGCTCGCGGTGGCCGTCGGCATCGCGTGCATCTCGCTCTTCGAGCCGCTGCTGCGCGCGCTGACGCGCGCCATCGGCGCGTGGACGCCGAGCTCGGCGATCTTCTTCTTCGGCCAGGTCTTCCTCGTCGCGATCTGCCTGAACTACGCGGTGCGGCTCTCGCGGCTCACGGTCCAGGTCAAGGACCTCGGCCAGGAGGTCGCGATCCTGCGCGCCGAGCTCGAGCGGGCGGGGCCCGCCGTTGACGCCGAGGGCAGTGCGGGGGACCCTGCGGGCTGATCGCTCGAGACGAGAAGACGAGAGGGAGTGGAGATGGCCGACCTGGTGATCCGCGGGGGACGCGTCGTCGACGGAAGCGGCGCGCCGGCGCGCACCGCCGACGTCGCGATCGAGGGCGGGCGCATCGTCGAGGTGGGGCGCTTCACGGGCCGCGCGCGCCGCACGCTCGACGCCGACGGCCTCGCGGTGACGCCGGGCTTCGTCGACATCCACACGCACTACGACGCGCAGGTCACCTGGGACCCGGAGCTCCTGCCTTCGGGCCAGCACGGCGTGACGACCGCGGTGTTCGGCAACTGCGGCGTCGGCTTCGCGCCGGCGCGCCCCGGCGAGGCCGACCACCGCTTCCTGATCGAGCTGATGGAGGGCGTCGAGGACATCCCCGGCGCCGCGCTCGCCGAGGGCATCCGCTGGGACTGGGAGAGCTTCCCGGAGTTCCTCGACGCGGTCGAGCGCGCGCCGAAGGCGCTCGACGTCGGCGCGCAGGTTCCGCACGGCGCCGTGCGCGCCTACGTGATGGGCGCGCGCGGCGCGCGCAACGAGCCCGCGACCCCCGACG
>CAZQYK010000344.1:0-3397 GCA_964597285.1 uncultured Spirochaetales bacterium | reverse complement strand
GTTCACGACCTCGACCGCGTTGGCGGAGGTGCAGCAGATGTCGGACTCGGCCTTCACCTCGGCGGAGGTGTTGACGTAGGTGACCACCGGCACGCCTGGATATTTCTGGCGCAACAGCCGCACGTCGGCGGCGGTGATCGAGGCCGCGAGCGAGCAGCCGGCGCGGCTGTCCGGGATCAGCACCGTCTTCTCGGGATTCAGGATCTTCGCCGTCTCGGCCATGAAGTGGACGCCGCAGAAGACGATCACCGAGCGGTCGACGCGCGTCGCCGCCTGGGCGAGCGCGAGCGAGTCGCCGACGAAGTCGGCGAGGTCCTGGACCTCGGACTCCTGGTAGTAGTGCGCCAGGAGCACCGCGTCGCGCTCTTCCTTGAGCGCGACGATCGCCTCCTCGAGTTCGTCGGGCAGCGCGGGCCCGCGGGTGGGGGACGGGGCGGCCATGTCCCAATCTAGCGTCCGCCGGGCGCGCGGCGCCATGGCGTCCCGCGGGGCCTTTCGTTAGTCTTCTCGCGCAGTTGCGCAGCGGGCCCGCCGCCGCGCCTCGAACCGCACCACGAGCCCCACCGCATGAGCGCTCCCGACGCCCCCACCCGCGATCGCCCCTGGGTGTTCCGCACCTACTCCGGCCACTCGTCGGCGCGCGCGAGCAACGAGCTCTACCGCGGCAACCTCGCGAAGGGGCAGACCGGACTCTCGGTGGCCTTCGACCTGCCGACCCAGACCGGCTTCGACGCCGACCACCCGCTCGCGCGCGGCGAGGTCGGCAAGGTCGGCGTGCCGATCGGCCACCTCGACGACATGGCCGCGCTCTTCGACGGCATCCCGCTCGAGCGGATGAACACCTCGATGACGATCAACGCCACCGCGCCGTGGCTGCTCGCGCTCTACGTCGCGACGGCCGAGCGCCAGGGCGTCGACGCGTCGCAGCTCTCCGGCACGACGCAGAACGACATCGTCAAGGAGTACCTCTCCCGCGGCACCTACGTGTTCCCGCCCGAGCCGTCGATGCGGCTCACGAGCGACGTGATCGCCTACACCGTCGAGCACATCCCGCGCTGGAACCCGATCAACATCTGCTCGTACCACCTGCAGGAGGCGGGCGCGACGCCGACGCAGGAGATCGCGTTCGCGATGGCGAACGCGATCGCGGTGATCGACGCGGTGCGCGACCGCGGCGACGTCCCGGCCGACGCGATCCCGGCCGTGGTCGGGCGCATCTCCTTCTTCCTGAACGCCGGCATCCGCTTCGTCGAGGAGGTGTGCAAGTGCCGCGCGATGGCGGAGATCTGGGACGAGATCACGGCCGAGCGCTACGGCGTCGACGACCCGGCGCTCCGCCGCTTCCGCTACGGCGTGCAGGTCAACAGCCTCGGCCTCACCGAGGCGCAGCCCGAGAACAACGTGATCCGCATCGTGCTCGAGGCGCTCGGCGTCACGCTGTCGAAGAACGCGCGCTGCCGCGCGCTGCAGCTGCCGGCCTGGAACGAGGCGCTCGGGCTGCCGCGGCCGTGGGACCAGCAGTGGTCGCTGCGGATCCAGCAGATCCTCGCCTACGAGACCGACCTGCTCGAGCACGAGGACCTCTTCGACGGCTCGCGCGTCGTCGAGGCGAAGACGCGCGAGCTCGTCGACGGCGCGAAAAGCGAGCTCGAGCGCGTGCAGCGCATGGGCGGCGCCGTCGCCGCGGTCGAGAACGCCTACATGAAGCAGCAGCTCGTCGCGTCGAACACGCGCCGGCTGCGCGCGATCGAGAGCGGCGACCTCACCGTCGTCGGCGTCAACGCCTACACCGACACCGGGCCCTCGCCGCTCACCGCCGGCGACGAGTCGATCCTCGTCGTCGACGAGTCGGCCGAGCGCGAGCAGGTCGAGTCGCTGCGCGCGTTCCGCGCACGCCGCAGCGCGGCCGAGGTGGAGAGCGCGCTGCGCGAGCTCGACGACGCGCTCGCGTCGGGCCGCAACGTGATGCCGGTGTCGATCCGCGCGGCGCACGCCGGCGCCACGACCGGCGAGTGGGCCGACACGCTGCGCAGGCGCTTCGGCGAGTACCGCGCGCCGACCGGCGTCACGGCCGGCGCGTCGGCGGCCGCCGGCGCGCAGACGGCGTCGGTGCGCGAGCGCGTGCGCAAGCTCGAGGAGCGCCTCGGCCGGCCGCTGAAGCTGCTCGTCGGCAAGCCCGGGCTCGACGGCCACAGCAACGGCGCCGAGCAGATCGCGGTGAAGGCGCGCGACGTCGGCATCGAGGTCGTCTACGAGGGGATCCGCCTCACGCCCGAGGAGATCGCCTCGTCGGCGCGCGACGAGGGCGTGCACGTGATCGGCCTGTCGATCCTGTCGGGCAGCCACGGCGTGCTCGTGATCGACGTGCTCGAGCAGCTGCGCCGCGTCGGCTGCGGCGAGATCCCGCTGGTCGTCGGCGGGATCATCCCCGACGAGGACGCGCGCAAGCTGCGCGCCGCCGGCGTCGCGCGCGTCTACACGCCGAAGGACTTCGATCTCACGCGCATCATGGACGAGATCGTCGACGTGGTCGCGGAGAGCCGCGCTGCCGCCTGAGTGCAAGCGAGCGAAGCGAGCGCGCAGCGAGGCGCAGCCGAGCGGAGTCGAACAGTGGCCTCGGACACGTTGATGGCAATCGGTGACGAAGCCGGATTCCTCGAGAGACTCTGAGGCCCCGGGCCCCGGAGTCGAGCTGGCGCGGCGGCTGCGCGAGCGCGACCGCGCCGCGGTCGCCGACGCGCTGAACCTCGCCGACGACCGCCGCCCCGAGCGGCGCGCCGAGGCGCGGCGGATGCTCGAGGCGCTCGAGCGCGGCGCCGACCGGCCCGACTCCCCGCGCGTCGGCGTCACCGGAGCGCCGGGCTCCGGCAAGTCGACGCTGCTCGACGCGCTCGTGCGCGCGCTGCGGCGACGCGGCGAGACGGTCGCGGTCGTCGCCGTCGATCCGTCGAGCCAGCGCACCGGCGGCGCGCTGCTCGGCGACCGCATCCGCATGCGCTCGGGCGGCGGCGACCCCGGCGTGTTCATCCGCTCGCTCGCGGCGCGCGACCGGCTCGGCGGCGTCGCCGAGACCGCGTGGGCCGCGGTCGCGATCCTCGCGGCGGCCTTCGACCGCGTGTTCGTCGAGACGGTCGGCGTCGGCCAGTCCGAGGGCGAGGTGTCCGGCCTCGTCGACTCGCTGCTCTTCGTCGCCAATCCGGGAAGCGGCGACACGCTGCAGTTCATGAAGGCGGGCATCCTCGAGCTGCCCGACGTCTTCGCGGTGAACAAGGCCGACGCGGGCGCGGCAGCCGAGCGCCCGGCCCGCGAGCTGGCGGCGGGGCTCCGTCTCGGCGCGCGCGCAGCGAAGAGCTGGCAGCCGCCGGTGCTGCTGGTGTCGGCCCGCGACGGGACGGGC
>CAZQYK010000343.1:0-3373 GCA_964597285.1 uncultured Spirochaetales bacterium | reverse complement strand
CCGGGCCCTGGGGGAGTCCGGATCCCGCTGCCGCGGGATCTGCCGGGGAGAGCCGCTAGTAGCGGCGACCCCGCTCGTAGACCACGCGCCGCTCGTAGTGGCGGCCGCGGTCGTGGCGACCGTAGTGGCCCCGGTGGCCCCAGCGCGCGTGGTGCTTCTGCTTGTAGTGGCCGCGGCCGGGATGACCGCGGTACTCGTGGTGCACCACCGTGCGGTGAATCACCGGCGGCCCGTGGTGCACCACCGTGCGGTGAACCACCGGCGGCGCGTGGTGCACGACCACCGGCGGGTAGGCGACCGCGTGCAGGAAGCCGAAGCCGGCGCCTGCCACGGTGTGGGCCATGATGCGGCCCATCTCGTGCTCGAACCCCCGGCCGAACTCGTCGCCGGCGCTCGCCGGAGCGGCCGCGATCAGCGTGGCGCCGAGCACGGCCGCGATCGCGGTGAGCGTCCGCGCCGACGGGCGCGGCTTCTCGATCGCAGTCTTGCGGCTCATGTTCTCTCTCCCGGTTGTGGTGCGTTCCGGGTCGCGAGACCCCGGTTCGCGGTCGACTGAGACGAGGGGTCGGTTCGGCTATTCGGTTGTGACGCTCGTCACATTCTCTCGACGCCGAAGCGCAGCCGCGCGCGCCCGCCGTCGAGCGCGAGCTCCGGGCTCCCCGGTCCCGCCGCCGGGACTTCGCGTCCGGCGGTGAACTCGAAGCAGAACGGGCGCGTGTGACCGGGCGCTGCCGGCAGCGCCTGCTCGAGCCAGCCGCGCGAGCGGTGCAGCAGACCGAGCAGCAGCGTTCCCATCGTGAAGCGGGCGTTCAGCTCGACGGCCGGGCGCAGCCACTCGTCTCTGCCGTCCCGGAACACGAACGCATCGACGCCGCACGGCCCGTGGTAGCCCTCGGCGTGCGCCGCGCGCGCGAGCTCGACCGCCGGCTCGAGAAGCCGGCCCTCGATCGCCGCGCCGCAGCTCGCGCGCCCGCGGTGGTCGAGCTCGCCCGAGTGGCCGAGGTAGCCGCCCGACGCGCTCGCGCGCTGCTCGAGCGTGCCGAGCACGGTGAGCGCGCCGTCGCGCGCGACGTGAAGCTGCACCGAGTAGTCGGCGACCACCTCGAGACCGGGCACGGCCACCGCGCGCCCGCGAGCGGCGAGCCGCGCGAGCGCGGCGGTCCCGCCGGGATCGTCCGGGTCCCGCACGCGCACGCGGCCGCGGCCGCTCGTCCCGATCCGCGGCTTCAGCGTCGCCTCGCGCGCGAGGGCCGCCGGCCAGCCGGCGAGCTCGCGTCGCAGGCGCTCGCGCAGCGCCGCGGCGTCGGCGAGCTCTTCGGGATCGAGCACCGCGATGCGGCCGCGCAGCGGCCTCGGCAGCCACCCGTGCGTCTCGGCGGCGCGCGCGGCGAAGGCCTTGTCGTGCACGCGCGCGACCACGTCGGGGTCGGGGCCGGCGAGCGCGAGGCCGGCGCGGCTCGCCTCGCTCGCGCTCGCGGCGTCGTTCCACCACGCGCACAGGCCCGCGTCGGGCAGCCAGTCGAAGGCCGCGCGGTCGGCCGGCGCGCCCCACTGCGGCGGCCACGCGGCGGGCTCGGCGTCGGGCCACTCCGCGCGCCGGGGAAAGAGCAGGCGCCACAGCCGCGCCGCGGCGCGCGCCGCCGGCGGGTCCGAACCGCCCGGCTCCTCGGCGCCGACGTTGGGCCACAGCCGCAGCCGCGCCGGCGCCGACGCGTCCCCGTCCGCCGGATCGCCGACCACGCGCCGCGCCTCCGGCCTAGGCGTCGCCGGGCGCCGGCCGCGCCGGGTCGGGCCTCGTCGGTCGCGCGCTGCGGATCGCCTCGATGAAGCGCTCGGAGAGCCCGGCGCTGCGGCGCGCGGCCGCGTCGAAGCCCTTGCCCTTCGCGCGCGTGGGTCCCAGCGGGAACGGCACCGCGTCGAGGTAGGCGTCGAGGTCGTCCCGCGCGCCGGGCGCGAGCCGGCGCAGCCAGGTCGCCGCGAGCCGCACGTGGCGGATCTCGTCGGCGTGCACGCGCTCGCACACTGCGGCGCTCGCGGCGTCGCCGGCCGCCCGGAAGCCGGCCGCATAGCGGCCCGAGAAGTCGAGATTCGCCTGCTCGAGCGTCAGCCCCATCGCCGCGAGGAACGCGGCCGGGCCGTGCGGCGAGCGCGCGATCGCGTCCGACTGGAGCCAGAAGTAGTCGGAGCGCGGGTGGTCGGCGAGCGCGTCGCCGCAGGCCGACAGCCTGTCGAGATAGAGCCGACAGTGGCGCTGCTCGTCGGCGAGCACCGCGAGCCAGCCGGCGCGCAGCGTCCGCGGCAGCGCGGGCCAGCGCAGCAGCGCCCACGCGAAGAGCTCGACCGCCATCAGCTCGTGGTGCGCGAAGCGCGCCAGGCACGCCGCGCGCGCGGCCGGGTCGCCGAGCGAGGCCGGGCGCGGAAGGCGCTCCGCGCCGCCGGAGAGGCGCAGCGCCTCGTCGCGGGCGGGGCGCCGGATCGGCAGCGGCGGACCCGGGTCGCGGTCGCAGAGCGGCGTCGGCGGCGGCGCGAGCTTCGACGCGAGGTCGCCGCGCTCGAGGATGCGCAGGCAGAACGCGCGCAGCGTCGTCTCGGCCATCGGCGCAGCATAGCGGCGGTCGGCAACGGACCGGCAGGCGTCGCGCAAGGCGGGCGCGCCCCGGCTGCGCGGCGCTCAATGCGGCCGTCGATCGTTCCGATGAGTCGGCGGGAGGTTCCGGATGCTCCTCGGTCCCGGCCGCCGCGTGCTGCTCGCGGGCGTCGTCGCCGCCGCACTCGCGAGCGCGCCGTCGCACGGCGAGATCTATCGTTGGACCGACGCCGAGGGGCGGATCCACTTCACGCAGAGCCTCGCCAACGTGCCGCCGGAGCACCGTGCCGAGGCGGTGCGCGGGGCCGGCGCTGCCGCGCCGGAGCGGGTCCACACCTACAGCGGCGCGACCGACGGTGCTCCGCCGCCGGCTGCGCGCGTGCCGTCCGAGCGCCGCGGGGACGGCGCGGTCGAGATCCCGTTCGTGCTCCAGGGCTCGGTGATGCGCGTCGAGGCGCTCGTCAACGACCGCGTGCGCGTCCCGTTCCTGATCGACACCGGCGCGAGCGGCGTCTCGATCCCGACGGCCTACGCCGAGCGCCTCGGGCTGCGCGTCCGGGGCGACACGCCCTATCTCGAGACCCACACCGCCAACGGCGTCGTCGCGCGGCCGGTCGTGCCGCTCGAATCGGTGCAGCTCGGCGCGGTGCGCGTCGAAGACCTGAGCGCGACGCTGAACCCGTCGATGCCGATCGGCCTGCTCGGCGGCAGCTTCTTCAACAACTTCGTCTACAGCGTCGACGCGGCGCGCGGCGTGATCACGCTCGCGCCGAACGACCAGATCCG
>CAZQYK010000342.1:0-13561 GCA_964597285.1 uncultured Spirochaetales bacterium | reverse complement strand
GCTCGTGCCGACGCGGCTCCAGCGCGCCGGCGGGCGCCCGCTCGACGTCGCCGACTTCCTGCGCGGACGCCCGATCCCCGACGGTGCGAGCCTCGCAGGCAACCCCGCGTAGCCGGCGCGACCGCAAGCCGGCGGAGCCGGCGCGCAGCGAGGCGCAGCCGAGCGAAGTCGAACAGCGGGGCCGTTTCCGCCCAGCACGCTAAGCTTCGGCGATGCCTGAACCCCGGACGCGCCGCCGGTGACCGGCAAGGCCGGCGGCCGGCCGTCACGGCCGGGCCGCGGACGTCCGCAGCGCTCGAGCTCGGACCGGCGCTCCGCGCCGACGCGCGCCCGCCTCCTCGCGCTGCGCGTGCTCGAGCGCGTGCAGCGCGCCCACGCCTACGCCGACCTGCTGCTGCACTCGCAGCTCGCCCGCAGCGGCCTGACCACGGCCGACCGGGCGTTCGTCACCGAGCTGGTCTACGGCACGCTGCGCTGGCGCGGGCGCATCGACTACCTGCTCGGCCGCTGTCTCGACCGCCCGCTCGACAAGCTCGAGGGCGTCGTCGCGAGCTCGCTGCGCCTCGGCGCGTACCAGATCCTCTTCACCGACCGCGTGTCGGCGGCGACCGCAGTCGACGAGTCGGTGCGCTGCACGCGCGCCGTCGGCGCCGAGCGCGCCGCCGGCCTCGTGAACGCGGTGCTGCGCAAGCTCGCCGACCGCGGCCGCGACGAGCCGCTGCCGGCGCTCGACAGCGACCCGCTCGGGCACCTGATGCACGCGCAGAGCCTCCCGCAGTGGATCGCGGCGCGCTGGCTCGAGCTGCTGGGCCCCGACGAGGCGGCCGAGCTCGCGCGCGCGGTGAACCGCCCGCCGCCGCTCACGGTGCGCGCGAACCCGCACCAGATCGGCCGCGACGAGCTGCTCGACGAGCTGCGCCCGAACTTCCCCGACGCGCGCTCCTGTCGCTGGGCGCGCCACGGGCTCGTGCTCGGCCGACGCGGCAACGCGGCCTCGCTGCCGGGCTTCCTCGCCGGGCGCTACACGGTGCAGGACGAGGCGTCGCAGCTCGTCGTCGGCCTGCTCGACCCGAAGCCCGGCGAGCGCGTGCTCGACACCTGCGCGGCACCGGGCGGCAAGGCCACCGCGATCGCCGAGCGCGTCGGCAAGAGCGGCTCGGTGCTCGCACTCGACCGCCACGGGCGCCGGCTCGACCTGGTGCGGCGCTCGGCGCGGCGGCTCCAGCTCGGGCGGCTCGAGTGCGCCGTCGCCGACGCGACGCGCGAGCTCGACGCGATCGCGCCCGAAGGCGGCTTCCACCGCGTGCTCGTCGACGCGCCGTGCTCGGGTCTCGGCGCGCTGCGTCGCAACACCGACGCGCGCTGGCGCGTGCAGCCGCGCGACCCCGAGCGCCTCGCCGAGACGCAGCGCGCGCTGCTGCGCCAGGCGGCGCGCGTCGTGCGGCCCGAGGGCGTGATCGTCTACAGCACCTGCACGCTGCTGCCCGAGGAGAACGAGGCCGTCGTCGAGGCCTTCCTGCGCGAGTCGCCGCACTTCGCGCTCGCGTCGCGCCCGGAGGCGCCCGACGAGGTGCGCGAGCTCGTCGACGCCGACGGCCTGCTGCGCTGCTGGCCGCACCGCCACGACACCGACGGCTTCTTCGCGGCGCGCCTCGAGCGGAGAGGCTGAAGGCGCGCCCAGGCAGCGCGGCGCCCCTCTCTTGCGGGCACCCGCCGAGCCGCCATACTCGCCGGGCTCGACGGAGTCTCGGGGCGTGGCGCAGTTTGGTAGCGCGCTTCGTTCGGGACGAAGAGGTCGCTGGTTCGAATCCAGTCGCCCCGACCACTCCGACGGCGCCGCTCCCGGGCCGGGAGCGATGGCGCCCGCCTCGACCCCCTCGGCGCCCCGCACTACCCTGGACGCGCTGAGGAGGCTCTCGTTGCGCGGCGCACCTCCGGTCCCTGCTGCCCCGCGAGCCCCGGCCCGGCCCCCGCGCCCGGCCGCGCTGCTGCTCGCCGCGCTGGCGCTCGCGTGCTCGCCCGACGCGCCGGGCGCCGACGGCGACGCGGAGGTGCGCGTGCACGTCGCGCGCGTCGGCCTCGACGCGAACGACCTGCCGGTCGTGCTGCTCGGCGAGGAAGACGGCCCGCGCTGGCTTCCGATCTGGATCGGGAGCGCCGAGGCGCGCTCGATCGCGCTGCAGATCGAGCAGCGCCCGAGCCCGCGCCCGAACTCGCACGACCTCGCGCAGCGCGTGATCGCGGGACTTCGCGGCGCGGTCGAACGCGTCGTCGTCACCGATCTGCGCGCCGGCACCTACTACGCGACGCTGATGCTGCGCTCGGGCGGACGCCGCGTCGAGATCGACTCGCGGCCGAGCGACGCCATCGCGATCGCGCTGCGCGCCGAGGCCCCGATCTTCGTGCGCGCGCGGCTCTTCGAGGAGGCCGGGCGGCTGCCCGACGACGCTCCGGCGGGCGAAGAGAAGTCCATCTGAGAGCGGCATCGCGTCGGCAACTCCGGTGCGGCCGACGGCGGAAGCGCGGCGGAAAGCGCGCGTGTCGCACGACGCCGATGCGCTTCGACGCGGCCGGAGTCGTGCATTGACACGGAAACCCCTCGCTGTCACGATGCGCCAGGATTCGACGCGAGAACGACGTCGGGTACGCGCGGTGGCCGCGCGGCCCCGTCCTAGGATCTCGCGCCTTCGAGGCGCCCGATGAACGATCCGCGCAATCCCCCTCGCTTCGATCCCGAGGCCCTCGACGCCATCGAGGCCGAGCTCTCCGGGTCCGACGACCGCCCGCTGACGCGCGAAGAGCTCGCGTGGGAGCTCGTCGAGGTGCTCGACGACCTGAACCTCGAGGAGCTCAACGAGCTCGTCGAGAAGAACGTCCCGGTCGAGGCGCTCGACTTCTTCACGCGCTATGCGGCCGAGTTCAGCGAGGGGCTGCCGATCGACCGCGCCACCGCGAAGCGCCTGCCCAACCTGATGATGCTGGGCTACCTGCTGCGCGTGCTCGAAGACCGGCTGCTCGAGCCCGAGCCCTTCGACGCCTAGCCCACGTGGAGCGCGTCGAGACGAGCGGCGCGCCGGCGCCGGTGGGCCCGTACTCGCAGGCCGTCGCGCACGGCGAGTTCGTGTTCGCGTCGGGCCAGATCCCGCTCGACCCCGCGAGCGGGCGGCTCGTCGATGGCGAGATCGAGGCGCAGGTCGAGCGCGCGATCGCGAACCTCGCCGCGGTGCTCGAGGCGGCCGGCGCGCGCCTGGCCGACGTCGTCAAGACGACCCTCTACGTCACCGACCTCTCGCTCTTCGCGCGCGTCAACGCGGTCTACGCGCGGCACTTCGGCGGCACGGTCGCGCCGGCGCGCGCGACCGTGCAGGTCGCGGCGCTGCCGCTCGGCGCCCTGTTCGAGATCGACGCGATCGCGCTGCGGCGTCAGGCGCCGGGGTCGGGGGCCGGCGGCGCATAGCGCCGCGTCAGCAGCCGCAGGTTCACGAGGTTGATGCCGGCGTGCGCGACGACCGGCGCGACGAGGTTCCCGGTGGCCGCGTACAGGCCGCCGAGCAGGCCGCCGGCGAGCAGCGCGAAGCCGGTCCACGGCCACAGCTCGCGGCGCGGTACGAAGTGCACGAGCCCGAACAGCACGCTCGCGCCGAGCCAGCCGATGCGCGGCTGGAGCGCGCCGCGGAAGAAGGCCTCCTCGGCGAAGCCGCTGAGCGCGGCGAGCGCCGCGCATTCGCCCCACGTGAGCGGTCCGAGCGCCCGCGCGAGCTCGCGCGCGAGCGCGCGGCCCCACGCGCTGCGCTCGGTCGCGACGTGCGACAACGCGATCACCGCGGCCGCCGCGGCGAGCCCGAGCGCGACGTCGGCGCCCCAGCGGACGCCGGCGCGCGCCGCCGCGTCGTCGACGAACGCCCACGGCGTGCCGGCCCACGCGTTCCACGCGAGCGCGACCGCGGCGAGTCCGACGTAGAGGACCGCGGCCCAGCGCAGCAGCGGAATGGGTGTGAATTGCCCCAGAACGGGCCCTCCTGGCGACCGCGTGCGTTGACACTACCCCGCCGACCGGTAGGCTCCACCGGCACCGGCGCCCCCGACGGGCGTCGGCTTCGTTTTGTGGGCCCCTTCCGGCCCCTCCCACTCCGATCGGGAGCGATCGGCGAGCGACCTGGAGCCTCTCTCGTATGTCCGAGCGCGTCCCGATGACCCGGCAGGGCTACGACAAGCTCGAGTCCGACCTCCAGCTGCTCAAGACCGTCGAGCGGCCCCAGATCGTCAAGGAGATCGAGACCGCGCGGGCGCACGGCGACATCTCGGAGAACGCCGAGTTCCACGCCGCGAAGGAGCGGCAGAGCCACATCGAGGGCCGGATCCGGATGCTCGAGGACAAGCTCGCGCGCGCGCAGGTGATCGACCCCTCGGGGCCGCCGCCGGACACGGTTCGCTTCGGCGTGACCGTGGTGCTGCTCGACGCGGAGAGCGGCGAAGAGGTGAAGTACACGCTCGTCGGCGAGGACGAGTCCGACGCCGGAAACGGGCTGCTGTCGATCGCCTCTCCGATCGCCCGGGCGCTGCTCGGCAAGACCGTCGACGACGTCGTCGTCGTGCAGGTTCCGAAGGGAAGGCGCGAGTTCGAGATCCGCGACATCCGCTTCGAGTGAGGCGCGAGCGCCGGGCCGGCGCGCGGGACGGGAAGGCCGCTAGCGCGCGCTAGACCGAGACGGTGCGGGCCGATACTCTGGCCGTTCGGGTGCGGCCTCCTCCTCCTTCGCGGTGAACCCCCGCCACCGCAGACAGGTGGTGCCCCCTTGCGTTCGCTCCAGGTCAAGTTCAGCGCGCTCGTCGTCGCCCTCCTCGTGACGGCCTGCGTGGTGCTCGCGATGCTCGCGACCCAGCACGAGCGGCGCGCGCTCGAGGCCGAGGTCGAAAAGCGCGGCCGGGCACTGGCGACGAACCTGGCCGGCGCCGCGAAGGAGCCGCTGCTCGGCGCCGGCGGCGGCGACTTCGACCCCGAGCTCTCGCTCGACAAGCTGATCCAGCAGGCCGGCGCGAGCCCGGGCGTCGTCGCGGTGCGGCTGCTCGACCGCGAGGGTCGCGTGCTCGCCTCGCGCACCGCCGGCGAGCGCGGCCTGCCCGGCGAGAGCCTGGCCGGCCACCCCGACGCGCCGGGCGGCGTGTGGGTCGGCCGCGAGGAGAGCCGGCTCGTCGTCGCGGCGCCGGTGCTGTACAGCGACGTCCTCGTCGGCGAGGCGCAGCTCGAGTTCGACCTGCGCGTGCTCGTCGACCCGGTCGTGCGCGGCGCGACGCAGCAGCTCGCCGCGGTCGCGGTCGTCGTCGTCGTGATCGGCGTGCTCGCCGGGCTCGGCTTCGTCGCGCTGCTGGTCGGACCGCTGCGACGGCTGCGCGTCGGCGTCGAGCGGCTGACCGCCGGCGACGTCACGGTGCGCGTGCCGCCGACCTCGCGCGACGAGGTCGGCGAGCTGACGCGCGCGTTCAACGAGATGGGCGACTCGCTCGAGCAGAAGCAGCGCATCCAGCAGGCCTTCGGGCGCTACGTCGACGGCTACGTGCTGAACCAGCTGCTCGAGAGCGACGCCGACGAGAAGCAGGCCGGCATCGAGCGCGAGGTGACGATCCTCTTCGTCGACATCCGCAAGTTCACGCGGCTGTCCGAGGGCTTGGACGCGACCCACGTGGTCGCGCTGCTCAACGAGTGCTTCCAGCTGATCTCGGACGTGATCCTCGAGGCCGGCGGCACGATCGACAAGTACATCGGCGACTCGGTGATGGCCTACTTCGGCGCGCCGGTGCCGCAGGCCGACCACGCGCTGCGCGCGGTGATGGCGGCGATCGAGATCAGCCGCGTCGTCGAGCGGCGCAACGCCGAGATCCCGGCCGCCGGCGACGATCGCGTACCGGTGTCGATCGGCATGGGCATCCACACCGGCGTCGTCATCGTCGGCAACATCGGCTCCGAGCGCCGCGCCGACTTCACCGCGATCGGCGACGCCGTCAACGTCGCGCACCGGCTCGAGAAGCTCGCGCGCGCCGGCGAGATCCTCGTCTCCGAGGCGGTGCAGCGGCAGGTGCGCGGCGCGGCGCGGCTGCGCTTCGAGGGCGAGCGCCAGCTCTCGGGCCGAGAGGAGCCGGTGCACGTCTACTCGGTCGACCTCGGGCCGCTGCGCCCCGAGCGCGCCGAGAGCCCGGCGGCCGACGCATGAGATGGCTCGCGGTCGTCGTCGCGGTCTGCTCGACCGGCTGCGCGTCGTCGGCGCTCGAGCCGGGCGAGCGCCTGTACCGCGAGGGCGATCTGCGCGGCGCGCTCGACGTGTGGCGCGCGGCCGACGACTCGGCGCTCGCGCCGCGCATCGACTCGGTGGAGGCCGAGCTCGCCGAGCGCGCCGAGCGCTACGTCGAGAGCGCGCGCCGCGCCGAGGAGGAGGGCCGGCTCGCGGAGTCGATCCTCGACTACCGGCTCGCGCTCGCGCTGCGGCCCGACGACGAGCGCACGCTCGCGCACGTGCAGGTGCTCGCGCGCGAGCTGGTGGCGCGGCGCGAGGCGCTGCTCGCCGCGTACCGCCAGGTGCGCGCGCAGAACGAGCTCGGCGCCGCGCGCGAGGCGCTCGAGCGGCTGCGCGCGCTCGACCCCTTCGAAGCCGCCTACGAGATCGAGGAGCGGCGCCTGCGCGCCGCGATCGCCGAGGAGTACCAGCGCAGGCGCGCGCGCCTGCGCGAGGCGCAGATGGCGGAGGCCGAGCGCCTGCTCGAGGCCGGCCGCGCCGCGTTCGGCGAGGAGGAGCTCGAGACCGCGATCGACCTGTGGCGGCGCGCGCTGCTGATCGATCCCGACAACGAGCGCATCCAGGCCTACATCGCGCGCGCCGAGCGCCAGCTCCAGTCGCTCGAGCGCCTGCGCGCGACGCCGGACGAGGGCTAGCGGGTTGAGACGCGGAAGGCTCCGGGCCGACGCCTGCGTCGGCGCCGTCGCGCTCCTCGCGGCGGCGCTCGCCGCGTGCGCGGGCGCGACCTTCGGCTGGCCCGCCGCGCCCGAGCCCGCGCCCGAGATCGCGCTCGTCGACGAGCCGCCGTCGGAGCTGCCGGCGCCGCAGGGCCTGTTCGCGACGAGCGGGCTGCACCGCCAGATCGCGCTGCAGTGGGACCCCGTGCTGCTGCCCGGCGTCGGCGGCTACCTCGTCGAGAGCAGCGCCGCGCGCGAGGGCCCCTTCGCGCGGCGCGCAACGCTGCGCGACCGCGGCGCGCTCGCGTGGATCGACGCCGCCTCGGCCGACGCGCCGCTCGGCGACGGCGAGACGCGCTTCTACCGGCTGCGCTCCTTCGACCGCGAGGGGCGCGTCTCGACGCTCGCCTCCGACGTCGCCGTGGCGACGACCGCTCCGCTGCCGGCGCCGCCCGAAGGCCTGCGCGCGTACAGCCGCCAGCCGCGCTCGATCCCGCTCGTCTGGCGGCCCTCGGGCGACCCGTCGGTCTCCGGCTACGTCGTGGAGCGCAGCCCAGGACCCGACGGCCCCTTCGAGGTCGTCGCGACGCTCGACGGCCGCCACCAAACCCACCTGCTCGACACCGGACTCGGCGACCTGCGCGTCCTACACTATCGCGTGTCTTCGCGCAGCCCGAGCGGCGAGCCCGGGCCCCCGAGCGAGGTGCTGCGCGCGGTGACGAAGCCCGCGCCGCTGCCGCCGGTGGGTCTGCGCGTCGTCGAGCAGCGCCTCGGCGCGGTCGCGCTCGCGTGGGAGCCGAACGTCGAGCCCGACCTCGAGGCGTACCGGCTGCGCCGCTGGCGCGACGGCGGGGCGGAGGAGACGGTGACCTACGTCGGCGCCGACGCGACGCGGACCGAGGACCTCGCCGTCGGCGCCGGCGAGCTCGTGTCGTACGCGCTCAGCGCCGTCGACCGCGACGGGCTCGAGAGCCGGGCGTCGGAGCTCGTGCCGGCGCAGGGCGTCGCGTACGAATGGGCGGCGACCGCGAGCGCCGGCGGCGTGCGCTTGCGCTGGAACCCGCGCCGCGACGAGGGCTACGTGCGCGCGCGCGTCACGCGCTCGCGCTGGCCGTGGGGGAGCGTCGAGCGGCGGACCGAGGACGACGAGCTGCTCGACTCCGAGGTCGTCTCCGGCCGCCGCTACCGCTACGTGATCGAGCTCGAGCGCGCCGACGGCACGTTCGCGCCGCTGTCGCAGCCGATCGAGGTCGCGGTGCCGGCAGCCGGCGCCGGGTTCGTTGAAATCCGGGCCCCAGCCCCTAGAATCCCCCCGCCTGAAGACGTTCCCCGGTAGCTCAGCTGGCAGAGCAAGCGGCTGTTAACCGCTGGGTCGTAGGTTCGAGTCCTACCCGGGGAGCCAGCGGGCACGGAGCGACGAGAGCGCGAACGGCACGTGAGACGGACGGGGTGCCGGCGCGGGTGGGGGGTCTCCGAAGTGCGACGATCGCGATCGCTGCTGCTGTGTGTCGTCCTCGCGACGCTCGCGGCGGGCGGATCCGCTGCCGAGACGGGCTGGGTCAAGGACGAGCTGACGCTGAACCTGCGCACCGGCCCGGGCAACCAGTACCGCATCAAGGGCACGATCAAGACCGGCGAGTCGGTGCAGATCGTCAGCCAGCGCGAGGGCTGGACCGAGGTGCGCTCGACCCGGCACGGCGACGGCTGGGTGCCCGAGGGCTTCCTGCAGCCGGAGCCGCCGGCCGGAATGCGGCTCGAGGAGACGCTCGCCGAGACCGCCGACTTCCGCGAGCGCTTCACTTCGCTGACCGATCGCGTGAAGCAGCTCGAGGGCGAGAACTCCGAGCTCAAGACCGCCGACGGGTCGCAGCGCTCCGAGATCGAGCAGCTGACGCGCGAGAACCTCGAGCTGCGCGCCGGCGCGCGCTGGCCCGAGTGGATCACCGGCGCCGTGATCCTGTCGGCCGGCATGATCCTCGGCGCGATCGTGCACAGCGTCAGCGGCCGCCGCCAGCGCCCGCGCATCCGCCTGTAGCGAGCCGCCGCGCCGCTATTCCGCCAGGAAGCGCGCCAGCTTCGGCTCGCTCTCGGTCGTCGTGATCAGGAGCACGCGGTCGCCGGCCTCGACGCGGTCGGAGCCGCGCGGCACGAGCAGCTGGTCGCCGCGCGCGAGCGCCGCGACGAGCACGCCGCGCGGCAGCTTCACCTCCGAGAGCGGGCCCTGCGTCAGCGCGCTGCGCTGGCCGACCTCGGCCTCGACCACCTCGATGCGGTCCTCGAGCAGCTGCGCGACCGAGCGCACGCGCCCGCCGAGGATGTGCTGCAGCGTGATGCCGATCACGAGCAGCCGCGGGCTGATGATCGCGTCGAGATCGAGCTGCGCGACGAGGTCGACGAGCTCGGGGTTGTCGACGAGCACGAGCGCGCGGCCCGCGCCGAGGCGCTTCGCGAGCAGCCCGGCGACGAGGTTCGTCTCGTGCTCGCCGGTCACCGCGACGAAGGTCGAGATACGCTCGATCTCCTCCTCCTCGAGCAGCGCCTGCCGCGTCACCGAGCCGTGGATGACGGTCGTCTGCTGGAGCTCCTCGGCGGCGCGCCGCGCGCGCTCGGCGTCCTCCTCGATCAGCACGACGCGCTGGCCGCGGCCCTCGAGGCGGCGCGCGAGCTGCAGGCCGATGCGCGTCGCCCCGGCGATCATCACGTCGCGGCGCTGGTCGGCGCGCACCGCGACGAGGCCGAGGATCGACTCCATGTGCGCGCGCGCGAGCGCGAAGTAGACCAGGTCGCCCTCGGCGATCACCTCGCTGCCGTCCGGAATCAGCCAGTCGTCGCCGCGCTCGATCGCGACCGCGAGCGCCGGCGTCTCGGCGAAGAGCAGGTTCATGTCGCAGACGCGCAGCCCGACGAAATCCGAGGGCTCGCGGATCCGGAAGCCCGCGACGAGCAGCCGGTCGTCGAGGAAGGACACGACGTCGACCGCGCCCGGCACCTCGAGCAGCGCCGCGATGCGGTCGACCGCCGCCTGCACCGGGTTCACGCAGACGTGGTCGGCCGGCTTCGCCTGGTTCACGAGCGAGAAGGCCTCGGAGTGGTCGGGGTCGCGCAGCCGCACGACGAGGCGGCCCACCGAGAAGAGCGCCGAAGCGAGCAGGCCGGCGATCAGGTTCGCCTCGTCCGAGTTCGTCGTCGCGACGACGAGGTCGGCGTCCTCGATGCCGGCGCGGCGCAGCACGCGCGCGGTGGCGCCGTTGCCCTCGACGACGTGCGCGTCGAGCGTGTCGCTGAGCTCGCGCACGCGCGCGGCGTCCTGGTCGATGATCGAGACGTCGTGGCCGTCACGCGAGAGCTTGTCGGCCAGCGTCGTCCCGACCAGGCCGCCGCCGACGATCAGGACCTTCATCCGCCGGAAGGCTACCGGAGCGCCGCCCTGGCCGCCGCGGGGCTCACAGGCGGGGCGGGATGAAGAGCATCGCGACGACCGACACCGCCGCACAGGCCACCGCGACGAGGAAGGTGTAGCCGACGACGTCGCCGAAGCGCAGACGCGTGACCGAGAGGATCGGGATCGCGAAGAAGGGCTGGATCAGGTTCGTCGTCGAGTCGCCGTAGCCGTAGGCGAGCAGCACCGTCACGACCGAGACGTCGAGCGCGTCGGCGGCCGGCAGCAGGTACGGCGCCTCGATCAGCCACTTCGAGCCGGCCGACGGCACGAAGAGGTTCATCAGCGCCGAGTACGCGTAGACGACGAGCGGGTAGCTCTGCTGCGTCGCGAGCGCGGCGAACTGATCGCCGATCCACGGCCCGAGCGCGGTGTTCTGCATCAGGCCGAAGATCCCCGCGTAGAACGGGAACTGCAGGATGATCCCCCACGCGGCGTCGACGCCGTCGCGGCACGCGCGCAGGAACGACGACGGGCGCCCGTGCAGCAGCAGCGCCGCGACGAGGAAGACCGCGTTGTACGCGTCGATCGTCCAGCTCGCACCGAAGCCGCGCACCCAGATCGCGCGGCCGAGCGGATAGGCGAGCAGCAGCGCCGCGAGCCACACCCAGCCGCGAAAGGCCTCGAGGCGCTCGGCCGGCGTGCGCGGCGCCGGCGCCGGCTCGGGCGGCGTCGGCAGGATCGCCGCGACCTGCTCCGGCGAGAGCGTCACCGCGCCGCGCCGCGGGTGCAGCCACACCGCCGCGAGCAGCCCGGTCGCGCCGATCGCGAGCAGGTAGACCAGGTTGAAGGGCTGGAAGAGCGTCTCGGTCACCGGGTAGAGCCGGTCGACGACCGGCGCGCCGTGGGCCGGCGCGAGCAGCGGGTTGCCCGGCGTCGCGAGGATCAACGGCGCCGAGCCCGAGAGGCCCCCGTGCCAGACGGTGCCGAGCCCGAGGTAGGCGCCGGCGATCAGCACGCGGATGTCGGTCTTCGGGTTGCGCCGCGCGAGGAAGGGCACGAAGAGCGCGCACGCCACCAGGCACAGCGCCCAGTTCAGGTAGCCGGTGACGAGCGAGAATGCGCCGGCGAGCGCGACGGCCTGGGCGGGGCGCTCCGGATTCGGCAGCGACGCGAGCCGGTCGAGCCAGCGGAACACCGGCCGGGAAGCGACGCACGCGTGCGCGGCGACCATCGCGATCGTGAACTGCATCGCGAGGGTCAAGAGCAGCCAGACGCCATCGCCCCACGCGAGCACCGACTCCTCGACGCCGACCCCCGCGCCGCCGACCGCGAGCGCGAACGCGACGGCGGTGAGCATCATGCAGATCACCCACGAGTCGGGAACCCAGCGCTCGGTGAAGCGCGACAGGGCCGCGCCGGCGTCGCGCAGCGCGTCGAGCGCCACGGCGCTAGCCGAGCAGCGCGCCGGCGCGGTCGGCGACGGTGAGCGCGCTGAAGTAGCCGAAGAACGCGAACGCCAGCACGAGCGCCACCGCGCGCCACGGCCGGGGCCGCAGCGGAGGCGCGAAGCTGCGCCAGTTCAGCCACAAGAGCAGCCCCGAGTACAGGAACATCACGATTCCGTTCAGCGCCGCCGAGAGCACGAGCAGCAGCAGCGGCTCGGTGAAGCCCGACATCAGCACCGCGATGCCGAACGCGATCATCGCCCAGACGACGGCGAAGTAGAGCCACGACAGGCTCACGCGCCCCTCGAGCGGCAGCGCGAGCAGGTCGGCCGCGACGCGCGCCACCGCGTCGAGCAACGCGAGCTCGGTCGAGAAGAGCACCGCGACGCCGAGCAGCAGGAACGCGGTGCGCGCGCCGGCGCCGAAGCGCGCCTCGACCGCGGCGGCCTCGGCGCCGATGAAGTCGAGGTCGCGGCCGAGCGGCGCGCCGGGCTCGAGCAGCGCGTGCGCGAGCAGGCAGAAGAGCGCGAGCGCGAGCAGCGCGAGCAGATAGAACGAGACGAAGTGCTCGAGGTTCGCGCGACGCCACCAGATGCGCCAGCGGGCGAGGTCGGCCGCGTCGCCGCGCAGCGCGACGCCGACGCCGCCGCCCGCCTCGTCGCGCCCGGTGAACGGGCTCGTGATGCGCCCGACGAACGCGCCCATGCCGTAGCCCTTGTCCTTCACGTAGTTCGACTGCGCGAGGTTCACCGAGCCGCCGGCGCCGGCGAACGCGAGCGCGCCGAGCAGCATCGGGAGATCGACGCCGGCGGGCACGTGGCCGAAGCGCAGCGCGCCGTCGGCGAGCGCCGCCAGGTGCTCGCCGCGCACCACCGCCGCCGCGAGCCCGCCGGCGAGCAGCACGATGCCGCCGACGAGCACGAGCTGGATCGACTCGACGGTGCGGTAGACGACCGGACCGAGCGACAGCACGAGCCCACAGGCGACGAGTCCGCCGGCGGCGATCCACGGCACGCTGCCCCCGACCTGCCAGTGGATCAGCGTCGCCGCGCCGGTCGCCCAGCCGGGCCAGATCCACGGCAGCGTGCCGCACAGCAGGAAGGCCGGCGCGAAGCCGCGGTGCAGCCGCACGAAGCCGACGACCGCGCTCTCGCCGGTCGCGAGCGTCCAGCGCGCGATCTCCATGTTCAGGAAGAACTGGAGCGTGACGCCGACCCAGCAGGCCCAGAAGAGCGCGAAGCCCCACTCCGCGGTGAGCCGCGGCCACAGCACGAACTCGCCGCTGCCGATCGAGAGCCCGACCAGGATCACGCTCGGCCCGACCATCCGCCGCAGCGGCAGCGGCTCGGGCAGCGCGCGCAGCGGCGGCGCCGGCAGCACGCCGACCGGCACGCGCACCGGGCCCCGCGGCGGCTCGGCGCTCGCTCCGCTCGCTTGCACTCAGACGTACGCGAGCGGCTCCGCGTCGCCGCGCAGGTGGGCCGACACGACGCTCGCCGCGAAGTCGGCGGCGCGGATCACGGCCGGCAGGTCGAGGTCCTCGGCGCGCTCGGCGCCGCCGCCCTCCGACGCGACGAGCGACAGCAGCTGGCCGCCGCGCGCGGCGATCGCGCGGCCCGAGGTCGGTGCCGCGGCGTCGGCCGGCTCGGCCTCGCCGAACGCGCCGCTGCCGGCCACGCGCCGCGCGAGCTCGCAGAGCATCGGCGGATAGGCGCAGCGCTCGGCGCCGCCCTCGCTGCGCAGGTAGCGGAGCCGGCCGCGGCCGAGCGCGCCGAAGTGCACGAACGC
>CAZQYK010000341.1:0-9566 GCA_964597285.1 uncultured Spirochaetales bacterium | reverse complement strand
GCAGCGGCGGCGACTGGCTCGTCCCGCATCTCGGGCAGCTCCTCGACGACCCCTACGCCGCGGTGCGCTACCTCGCGTGGCGCTCGCTGCGGCGCGCCGACGGCTTCGGCGATCTCGGCTACGACTACGTCGGGCCCGCGGCGGGGCGGGCCGCGGCCCGTGACGAGGTCTGGCGCCGCTGGCACGCGCACGCGCGGCCGCCCGGGGAGCGCGCGGCGGGGCTCGCGCTCCGCGCGGACGGCGCGGTCGATCGGCCGGCCTTCGCGGAGCTGCTCGCGCGCCGCGACGACCGCATCGTGTTCGTGGCGGAGTAGGCGTGGCCCGGAATCGGCTGAAGCGCGAGCCCGGGGCGTCCGCACATGTGCGTCGGCACCTCGGGGTCGGCTGGTCGTCGCTACTCCTCTTCGCGCTGCTCGGAATCGCGCTCGAGTCGATGCACGGCTTCAAGGTCGGCTGGTACCTCGACGTCGGAAACGAGACGCGCCGGCTGCTGCTCACGCTCGCGCACGCGCACGGCGTGCTGCTCGCGCTCGTGAACCTCGCGTTCGCCGCGACGCTGCGCGTGCTGCCCGAGCCCGCCGCAATGCCGAAGCTCGCGTCGCCGTGCCTGCTCGCGGCGGGGGTCCTGCTGCCGGCGGGCTTCCTGCTGGGAGGCATCGTCGTCTACGACGGCGATCCGGGCTTAGGGATCTTCCTGCTCCCGATCGGCGCGGGACTGCTGCTGGCGGGCCTGGCCGGCGCAACCGCCGGCGTCTGGCGCGGAACGCGTTAGGCGCTCGCTCACGGCAGCGCCAGCGCGACGAGGAGCGCCGGCTCGATCCCGCCGCCGGTCGGATACGCGAAGTACTGCCTGCCGCCGGCCAGATAGGTGATCGGAGCGCCCGTCGCGTGGCCGGGGACCGGCAGCTCGCCTAGCAGCTCGCCGGTCTGCTTGTCGAAGGCGCGGAGCAGGGGCGACTCCAGCGGCCTTTCGCCGTTGAACCAGGACCCCTCCTGGATCGCCAGGAGCAGCGTCTTCGTGACGAGCACGTAGCCGCGCTGCGGGTGACCCAGGGGTGGCAGGTCGAGGTGGCGGATCTCCGGGTGGCGCCGCGGCCCCTCGCCCAGCGGCGCCATCCAGCGGTGCTCTCCGGTGTTGAGATCGATCGCGGTGATGCGCGCGTAGGGCCCCTTGAAGAGCGGCAGTCCGCGCGGGCCCCGGATCCCGTGCCCGTCGCCGCCGACCATGTAGTCGACCGTGGCGCTCGGGGAGGCCGGCCTCGTCAGCGCAACCCACGTCGGATTCGTCACCGACGGGACGTAGAGGATCCCCGTCTCGGGATCGTGCGCGGCGCCCGCCCAGCTTGCGCCGCCCGCCCAGCCGGGCATCAGGATCGTCCTCTCCTGCGAGGGCGGCGTGTAGAGGGGACCGTGGACCCAGTGCTCCAGGATCGCGCGCGCCTCGCGGCGCAGCTCGGGGGTCCAGTCGATCAGGTCGTCCTCGTCGACGCCCTGGCGGTCGAAGGGCGCCGGGCGCGTCGGGAAAGGCTGCGTGGGCCACGACTGCTCACCGGGCATCTCCGACCGGGGCACCGGTCGCTCCTCGATCGGCCACAGCGGCTCGCCGGTCTCGCGGTCGAACACGAAGCAGAACGCCTGCTTCGTCACCTGCGCGACCGCCGCGACCCGCCGGCCGTCGACGGTGAGGTCCACGAGGTTTGGCGCGGCGGGGAGGTCGTAGTCCCACAGGCCGTGGTGGACGATCTGGAAGTGCCAGACCCGCTCGCCCGTCCTCGCATCCAGGCAAACGAGCGTCTCGCCGAACAGGTTCGCGCCCGGCCGATGACCGCCGTAGTAGTCGTTCGTCGGGGTGCTGACCGGCAGGTAGACGTAGCCGCGCTCCGGATCGCAGCTCATCGACGTCCACACGTTGGTGTTCCCCGTGTACCTCCACGAGTCGCCCTCCCACGTCTCGTTGCCCGGCTCGCCTTCCTGGGGAACGGTGTGGAAGGTCCAGAGCAGCTCGCCGGTGCGGACGTCGAAGCCGCGGACGTCGCCGGGCGGCATCTGCCTCTGGTCGTGCCGGTCGTAGACCGCGCTGCCGACGACGACGACGTCGCGACAAACGACCGGCGGCGAGGTCTGGCTGAGCAGGCTTCGCTTCGCGGGCGGGCGGCGCAGGCCCAGGGTCAGGTCCACGCGTGCGCTCCTGCCGAAGGACGGGATCGGCTCCCCGCTGTCCGCGTCGAGGGCGATCAGGTACGAGTCGCGGGTCGCCAGCAGCAGGCGCCGGTCGACAGCTCCGCCCTCGCGTCGCCCCTCCCAGTAGGCGAGGCCTCGGTGTACGGCGCCGGGCGAGCCCGGGTCGTGCGACCACAGCAGCCGTCCGCTCGTCGGGTCGAGGGCGGCCACCTGATTCAGGCTCGTGCTGGTGTAGAGCACGCCGTCCACGAGCAGGGGCGTCGACTCGTTGGGGCCGGGATCTGGTCCCGGGCGGCGCTTGCGCAGCTCGTTGTCGATCGACCACCACTGCCAGGCGACCTCGAGCTCGTGGAAGTTGTCGCGGTGGATCTGGTCCAGCGGCGCGTAGCGGGAGCTGTGGGAATCCGACGCGTAGACCCGCCATTCGCCGGCCACGGCGCCGGGCGGGTCGGGCCGGGAGCGCGGGGTCGTGCACTGGGCGGCCAGCGCGCAACAGGCCGCGAGACAGACGGCAGCCGGGCCGAGACGTCCGCGAGGCACGGGATCCTCCGTGTGGTGCCCAGCTAGTGTCCTGAATCAGAAGTTCGCCTGCATTCGGCCGCAGCGACACCCTCGGTGCGAATCGAGGTGTGCCAATCGCGAGACGAATACACGGCGAACTTCTGACCCAGGACGCTAGTAGCGCGCCGGCTTCGCCGAGGACCGGCGCCGACGTTCGGCGACGACCCGCTCGAGATTGCCACGGGCCTGGGCGTAGCCGGGATCGAGCTCCACCGCGCGCCGCAGCTCGCGCTCCGCACGCGCCAGGTCGCCCTGCTGCGCCACGACTACGCCGAGATTGTTGTGCACGGTGGCCCAGTCCGGGGAGAGCTCGAGGGCGCGCTCGCAATGCCGCTGGGCTTCCGCCAGCTCGCGGGTGTCGAGCAGGTCGCGGCAGAGATGGAAGTGGGGCAGCGCGGCGCTCGGGAAGGCCTGGGCCAGGTAGCGCTCGATCGCGCGCGCGTCGGGTCGCTGGCCGCGCGCCTCGACGAGGCCGAGCCAGCCCACCGGGATCGCGACCAGCAGCCACAGCGCCGCGTGGGACACCCAGCGAGCCGAGAAGAGCTGGCGCAGCGGAGCGAGGGGCGAGGCCGGCTCGACCGGTCGCACCTCGAGATCGAGCGACGCCTGGTTCGCCGGCTCGCGGATCTTCCAGATGAAGCCGTCGAGGTAGTAGTGCAGCAGCGCCATCGCGGAGATGGTCGAGAGCGCGATGCGCTGCAGCGCGGGATCGTCGATCCAGGTGCGGTAGACGTGCCCGGTGGCGCCGAAGGCGAGACACAGGCCCAGGTAGGCGAGCACGTGCCCCAGGCGCGGACGGAACAGGAAGCGCATCGGCCTCCCGGTGCCGGCCCCCGCGCCGCGTTCGACCCGGTTGCGGTTGATCATCCACACGAGCGCCAGGTACTGGACGTCGTGGCAGATCTCGAAGAGCACGTAGCCCTCGAGCGGACGTTGCACGAGCGAAGCGGTGAGGGCGAAGAAGGGCAGCGTGATCGCCAGGAACCAGAGCTTCTGCGGGCTCGGTGGCTCGCCGCAACGCGTGGCGCGGATCGCGTTCGCGACGTAGAGCGCGAAGACGACGGCCGTGGCCGTCAGCCATCCGGTCCGAAGCGCCGCGAGGCCGCCGGCGGGCAGGAGCGGCGCGCCCAGGCTGTAGGCGTCGCGCAGGTAGTTCGGGAAGGCTCCGGTCGTGAAGAGCGCCGCGCCGAAGCCGAGGACGATCAGCGCACGGTCGAGCCGCGCCGTGGTGCGGTCGACGCGACCGGCCCGCGCGTCGTAGATGCGCGCGAAGCCGTAGGTCTGCATCAGCCAGTGCCACGGCCCCCAGAACATCACCAGAAGTTCGAGCACCTGCAGACTCGCCCAAGCCGCTGCGACGCTGGCGCCCACGAACACCACCGGCGCTGCGAGCAGGCGCAGGCGGAAGCGCGCGAAGAGCTCCAGGTCTCCGTAGGCGCGCAGCATGCCCGGCAGGTAGTGGGCGATCGAGAGGGCGAAGCCGGCGGCGATCAGGCCCTCGCCGAAGCCGAGCGGACGCCCCACCGCGAACACGCCGAGCGCGAGCAGCGGCGTGAGCAGGACGAGCGCCAGGTCTGCGGCGGGTCCGAAGATCCAGCGGTCGGAGCGTCTGGCGGGGGGAGACGGCATCGCGAACCCGACCCGGCGGGCAGATTGCCCGCCGGGCCGGTGCCCGGGAAGGGCTGCTGTCTACAGCTCGGGGCAGCCGCGGAAGAAGAGGCTGCCCTTCCAGTCCGTGCCGGTGTCCGCGACGCGGGCCGGCGGCACCGGATCGTCGGGCAGCCCCGTGCCGCCGTTCACGTAGTCGGGCACGCTGATCGAGCAGTAGCCCTGGAAATAGGGCGAGTAGCGATCGATCACGCTCAGGCCCTCGATCTGGTACGGCACGTTCCCGCAGAAGGGATCGGGATCGGGTGGGATGATCGTGCACAGGTCGGTGTCCCACTGGCCCATGCTGATGTTGTGGATGTCGAGCGAGTCGTCGAAGACGAGCAACGTCAGCCGGTCGAAGGCGTCGTCGGCGATCGCCTGGCGGAAGGCCCGCTCCTCGGCCTCGGTGCGCCCGTCGTAGGTCACCACGTCGCCGAGCTCGTCGAAGACGAGCTTCCCCCTGAGATGACGGTCGAGCCACGCCACGGCGTGCCAGTTGATCGACGACTCCGCGAGGCGGTTGCCCGCGAGCCCGGTGCCGTAGCCGTTCCAGTCGGTGTGCACCGTGGCACGCAGGGTCAGGTGCATGACGTCCATCCCGCGCGCCGTGTGCGAGACGTAGGTCGGAAGCCCCCGCTCCCGGTTCGCCGGGTAGTCGTAGCGGGTGCCGGCGGGCGACGCGAAGCCGCCGTCCGTGCGCTCGTAGAGGATCGGCTGACAGCCGTTGCCGCCGGTGCAGTTGTCGGCCGCGATGCTGTCGCCCCCGTCGAAGGCCATGATCGCGTGGACGCGCGGATCGCCCTGGTACGAGAGCGACGCCGCCGAGCCCATCGAGTGGCCCGAGAAGGCGACGCGATCGAGGTCGGCGAGCGCGGCGTAGTCACGGCCGCTCGCGCCGACGGTCGAGATCGACAGGCCGTTCAGCCAGTTCAGCAGGTCGTCGCCGTTCTCGGTGCGCTGCACGTTCGGGCCGCCGTCGACGGCGTTCGTACCGTTCAACCCGATCGCCATGTATCCATTCTCCGCCCACACCTGGGTGTTGAAGCGGTGGTGGGCCTTCTGGGCGATGACGCCGTGGGAGAAGGTCACGACCGGATACGGCGGGTCGAAGCGCGGCATGCCCGCGGGCAGGTTCGGGCAGTCGCCGGGCGCGTTCGAGCACGGGATGAAGATCTCGAGCGACGGGATGTCCGGGACCTCGGGATTCCCCGCCACGGTGTCGGGGAACGCCTCGTAGTGGAAGCGGACGTTCTCGTGGAAGATCGGCTGGCGGTGCTCGTCGATGCCGTACTGGGCCGTGCCGACGTTGCGCCACGGGTGGTCTCGCGTATCCCAGTCGCGCTGGTCGGTGCACGCCTCGTGCTCGACGTTGTACGCATTCCATCGGGAGCTGCCGGGCTTCGGCTCGGTCTGGGGGTTGCGCGTCCCGTCGGGACGGACGGGGTTGTGGGGGTAGCCGGTGCAGTCGTAGCCGGGGCCGATGGTGTCCCACTGGTTCAGCGGATCGGCCGAGGCCATCGGCGCGGGCAGCGCGAGCGCTGCGATCATCCATGCGGTCGTCCATCGCTTGGACATGGTGTTCTCCTGAGGATCGGTGAAGGGTTCGCTGCGGGGTTCAGGCGCGGCGGCGCCGAGCGGCGAGTCCAACGAGGCCCGCCATCACGAGCAGGCCGGTGCCGGGCTCGGGCACGACGTCGTAGGTGAAGCGGGTCACCAGGCCGTAGCCCTCGACGTCGGTGCTGCCGGACAGCGCGCCGGTGTCACCGCCGCTGTTCCAGACGCGCTGGAGCCCGATGTCGAAGAGGCCGGTCGTCGACTCCACAGCGTCGAGGTACGAGAAGCCGCCCGCCGGCAGCACATTGGTGTTCGTCTCCATCAGCACCTCGAGGAGGAGGTCGCCGTTGGCCGGGTCGTAGAGGAAGGGCGTGTCGAGCGTCAGGATCAGGTCGAAGGCGTTCGGCCCGGGCGCGCCGGCGTTCGTGCCGTTGTAGACCTCGCCGGCCGCGGTGAAGACGAGCGTCTCGTCCAGACCGATGTTGTCCGCGAAGACCGTCGACAGGCTCCCGACCGGGTTCACGCTCGTCGAGAGGCTCACCGTGAAGGTCAGCAGGCTGGCCCAGTCCTGGGCCGCCGCGCCCGCGTCGGTGCGGAACGCGATCTCGGTGATCGACAAGAGGCCGTTGTCGAACTGGTCGGCGCCGTAGGCCTGCTGGTAGCGGCCCTCGAAGTTGTTGAACGGGAAGCTGTTGGCGTCGTTGCCCTCGACGGCGGCGTTGCCGTTCGGGGCGACGATCGTGACCGCGCTCGCCGACGCGGCGGGCAGGACCGTCAGGACGAGCAGGGCCAGAAGGATCGGGCTGGAGCGACGCATCGGGCGGGTCCTCGGTACGGGGGACGGAACCCGACGCGCGCCGCCCATCGGCGCGGTGGCCCCTCCCAGGGTGGGCGCCAGCCTACGATCCGATCGGTCTGGAGGTCAACCGTTGATTTCGAAAAAAATCAATTAAAACGGATAGTTGTGCAAACAGACCCAAAGCCGGCGCGAGACTTTGTCTACCGCGCACAAGCGGCCGCGGCGCCGCGCGAGCCACGCGACGAGCGCGAGCCCGCCCGCGAGCGGCGCGCCGCCCCCGGGCTCGGGCAGCGCGGAGAACGCGAGATCCCACGTGGCCGAGCCCTGCCCGAGCGCCGTCGCGTGTTGGAAGAGCCGGTAGCGGTGGCCGGCCGCGAGGCTGCCGGACGCGTCGAAGCTCGCCGGCAGGCTGGTCTCGAAGAGAATCTCGTCCGCCGTCAGGTCGTACAGGAACGCGCCCCCGTAGCCGCCTCCCGAGATCGTTCCCGCACCGGTCCAGGTCCAGCTCGCCGCGGCGGTGGCGTCGAAGGTGAGATCGAAGACCGCGTCGCCGACTGTATTGCCGAGCGGGGGCGGGGACGGGCTCTCCGCGGCGAGCGAGCCGGTCGCGGTGGTCTGCTCCGGCCCGCCGCTCCACTGCGAGCTCTGCTGCGCGCTCATGCCGGCCACGGCCGCCTCGTCGTCGAACGGAGCGAACGCGCTCGGCGGGCGCGCCGAGTCGGACTGGCACGGGTCGAAGGCCGGGCAGTGGTCGACGAGCACGTAGCGCCCGTCGGCGACCGGCGCGAGCAGCTGCGCGCCGGCGGGCGCCGCGCCGAGCAGCGCCAGCCCGAGCGCGGCGGCGATCGGCGAGGGCGACACCGAAACGTCGGCCCCTCAGAACGGCGTCGACGCGGGGGGCGGGCCGAGCGGCTGGCCGCCGGGGCCGTCGGCGTAGCTGAGCCACGGCACGGTCGGTGTCTTGCCGTCGCTCGGCTTCGTGTAGTCGCAGACGCCGTCGGGGAAGATCGCCTGGAGCGCCATCAGCTCGAGCGCGGTCGGCGGCGGCACCGCGCCGGCGTAGTCGGCGGGGTCGATCGGCTTGCGCTGGCAGCGCAGCACGTCGTGCGAGAGCGGCATGCCGGCGGCGATCCGAGCGTCGGCGAAGTACGGGTACTCGGCGTCGCATGCGGTCGGGTCGAAGACCTGGCTCGCGAGCCCGGTGCCGCCGATGAAGCACGAGTCGTTCGCCTCGGCGGGCCGGTTCGCGACGATCTTCTGCGCCGGCGTCGCGGCGCTCGGGTCGGCCTCGACCGCCCCGAGCCACGCGTCCATCACGTCGAAGGCCGGGAAGTCGGGCTCCGTGGTCGGCACGAGCGCTGCGAGCCCGCGCCAGATCGCGTGGTTCAGGTGATGCCCGTTCGCCGCGACGAGGCGCTGCTCGAGCGCGAACGAGTGGTAGGGCGTGTGGATCTCGTCGTTGAGCGTCGACGGCATGTCGATGATCGCGACCTGCGCGAGGCCCGCGCCGTCCTGCACCATTCCCGAGCGGTAGGCGATCCCCGGCGTCTCGGCGTCCATGCGCGTTCGGGCGGCGGTCGGAACGCCGTCGATGTCGGCGCCACCGATCTTCGCGTTCATGTCGAGGAAGTGCGCAAAGGTGATCTTGCCCGGGTCGCCGAGCGGCAGGTTCAGCGCGTTCAGCCCGTACTGCACGCCCTCGTTGTCGAGCGGGCGCTTCGCGAAGCCGTCGCGCAGCCGCGGACCCCAGACGTTGAACTGCAGGTCGCTCGTCGTCGCGCGGCAGCCGTCGGGGTTCGTCACCGGGTTGTAGTCCCGCGCCGGGTCGGGCGTCGACGCGCCCGGCAGCGTCGAGCCGCTGAAGCAGCCGGTCGTCGGGATCCCGGCCGGGACGAAGAGCGCGACCCACGACGCGCAGGTCGTGCCGGCCGACCCGTGCCCGTCGACGGCCTGCCGCTGTGCCGGCGTGAACGGGAGGGCCGCCTTCGTGTCGAAGTAGACCTCGGTCAGCAGACAGTCGCCGACCTCGATCGCGGTGCTCCAGACGTCGGGATAGGTCAGCGAGGGGATCAGCCCGTTCACGAGGCCCGGATAGGCGTTCGCGATCTGGAGCTGGCCGATCGAGCCGCCCGAGGCGCCGGTGCCGATCGTGTAGCGGATCTCCCCGAGCGTCTCGATCACGCGCTCCTTCGTCATCATCACCGCCTCGGCCGAGAGCACCGGGTTGCAGTGGTGGCCGAGCTCGTTCAGCGAGGTCGTCGCGACCGCGAAGCCCTTCTCGAGGAAGACCTGCTCGGTGACGAGCTCGGTCTTCGAGGAGCCCTGGGTCTGGTTCGTGTTGCAGCTCGCGCCGAAGGGGTAGTAGAGCTTGCCGTTCCAGCCCGGCTGCGGCGCGCCGACCTGCCACGGCTGCTCCGGGTCCCACAGCACCGCGAAGGCGTAGAGCCCGCGGTCGATCGCGCCCGACTCCCGGCGGATCACGTGTCGCACCGTCGCGCCGTCGTCGGTCGTCACCATCGCGACGTCCTGCGGCGGATTCTCGAGATCGTAGGGCTGGTAGCCGCCGCCCGAGGTCGATACGTACAGGAACTCGACGACCGGCACGATGTTGCAGTGCTCGTCGATCGGGGCGCCGAGCCCCGCGGCCTCGCTCGTGCAGTCCCAGGGCTGCAGGTGCGGGCCGCTGAAGATCGGGCCCTCGACCGGGTGGTTGCGCAGCGCGATCGACGCGCCGGTCGAGTCGGGCTGCGTGACGCGCAGCAGATGCGCGCCGGCCGTCATGCCGGTGACGAGCCCGAGGTAGCGGCCGTTCGCGCGCAGC
>CAZQYK010000340.1:0-3052 GCA_964597285.1 uncultured Spirochaetales bacterium | reverse complement strand
GCGGCTTCACCGCGCTCGCGTTGCGCCCGAACGCGTACGTCTGGCGCGTGCTGGGCGAGCGCGACGTGCTCGCGCCGCTCAACGTCGCGCGCGGCGGCTGGCCGGCACGCCCGCAGCGGCGCTGGGGCGCGAGCGGCCTCTCGCCGGCGAGCGACCGCTGGGAGCTGCGCCGCGCCGTCGTGATCGAGGGCGCGCTGCGCGAGCGCGGCCGCGCGCACGACTCCCTGACGCTCTGGATCGACCGCGACACGCAGCAGCCCCTCTACTGGATCGCCCGCCGCCGCGACGGCCGTGCGCTCGTCGAGGTCGGGATCCTGCTGCACCGCTTCAGCGGCGACGTCCCGGCCTACCCCGCGCTCCCCGACGGCAGCCCGCCGCACGTCTTCGACCCCGTCGCCGCGGTCTGCGTCGAGCCCGCCGACGGAGGGGGCTGGCGAAGGGAGTCGTACGACGTCCGCTCGGTCCCGCCCGACGCCGACGAGCTGCGGAGGCTCATGGCGCCCGGGTTCCTGGAGCGGGGGCATTGAGGGGAGCCGTGCGCGATGCGCTGGCGAACGCGACCCTCGCACAGACTCGGCTGGGTCGTCGTCGAGATTCCAGCCACGGCGCTCCACCGCTTGCGGCGGGGTATCCTGGCGCCGTGCCGATCCACCCCGAGGAGCTGAAGCGCCGCCTGGAGCGCGCCGACGCGCTGCGCCTGAAGCTGCGGCGGGCCACGCTCGAGCTCCGCGAGATGGGACGCAAGGCGAGGCGCGAGAGCGAGAGGCGCGATGGATCTGGCCGACCCGATCGCGGTCGCCCTCGCGGCCGCTGACTGTCTCGAGGCCGAGGGCACGCGCTACGCCCTCTACGGCGGCCTGCTGCTGGCCGCCTACGGCGAGGCCCGCGAGACCCGCGACGGCCGACGTCGCCGTCGCGCACGGAGAGCCGCAGTCGACCGCGGAGACGCTCGACCGGCGCTTGGGGATACGCGCGCTCATCGCCTTCGACCGGCGGCCGTTCGGAGGACTGCTGATCTCCCGCATCACGCTCGTCGGCGGCGACGACATAAAATCGATCGATATCGTCGAGCCCGCCGACCCCGACTTCGCGGCGCGTGCGCTCGATCGCGCGCTCGACTCGTCGCTCCGCGACCACCCGATCCGCGTCCTCACGCCCGAGGACTTCGTGCTCTTCAAGCTGCTCTCGACCCGCGAGCGCGACCTCGACGACGCGAGCTCGGTGATGCGGGCCCTGGCGTCCGAGGTCGATCGCGCGCTCATCGACGGCGAGGTGCTGACACTGTCGCGCTCCCTGCCCGACGTGAACGTCGCGGAGCGTTGGCGCCGGCTGTTCACGGCGTCATAGCGCGGAAGGCTAGAACGACCAGCGCAGCTTCAGGAACACCTCGTCGCGCTTGCGGATCTGCGAGATGCCGTTGTCGACGCCGTCGTAGTAGGCGCGGCGGCCTGCGCGGTTCTGGGCCGGGGAGAGCTCGTGGAGCGGCATCGGGGTGTACTGGGTGCGGCCGAAGAAGTAGAGCGCGCCGACGGTGACCGAGAGCGAGTCGGTGAAGTGGTACTGGAGCGACGGCACGACGCCGCCGGCGCGCGCACCGATCTCGTAGAGCGCGAGCAGCTGCGGCGTGAGCCGGTCCTGCCAGTAGCCGGTCGACACCGCGAAGGTCAGCGTCGCGTCGACCGGGCCGTTCGCGCTGAAGCCGCTGCCGTAGTCGGGGAGCCAGGTCACGAACACCTGGGTGTTGAAGAAGAAGGTGCGGTTCGGGTTCAGGAAGTGGACGAAGGTCGGGCGGTCGACCGAGACCGTGAGCTGGAAGACGTCGGTCTCCGACACGCCGACCGGGTCGTTCGCGTCGGCGTAGAGCGCGCCCTCGGTCCACGTGAACTCGACGCCCCAGCTCGTCTTCGTCACGTCCTCGGCGAAGTCGGTCGCGAAGCCGAGCACGTTCTGGCGGTCGTAGCGCAGCACCGCCTCGCCGCCGCTGTGCCACAGGAAGGTGCGGCGCCCGAAGCGGCCGTTGCCGGCCGCGCGCAGCGTGTTGCGCCCGACGCCGACCGCCGACAGGAAGGTCTTGACGTTCACGCACAGCTGCGGCGTCGAGAGCGAGCAGCGGCCCGGGCGGTACGGGTCGGTCGGCAGGAAGCACTCGAGGTCGTCGGCGAAGGCCGCCGCGGCCTGGTGGTCGGCGCCGTCGAGATCCTGCGTGCGCTGGTCGCAAGACGAGATCGCGAGGAACATCAGGAAGTTGTGCGACACCGCGGCGAGCTCGTTCTGGAACAGCTGCGCGGTGCCGTCGAAGAACTCGTCGACGAGGTCGCGGTTGTACCACTCGAAGCAGTCGGGGAGCCCGCCCGGGTTCACCGGCGACACGACGCAGCCGGCCGTCGGGTGGATCAGCGGCAGGTCGGCGAGCGTCACCGCCTCCGAGCTGCAGACGAACACGCGCCGCGCCGCGCCGTTCACCGTCAGCGTGCCGCCGAAGCCGCGCGGCGTGCACGGCGCCACGTTCGGGTCCTGGCCGGTGTTGTCGACCTTGATCGGGTTGCCGGCGCCGTCGAAGCCGGTGATGAACTGCTCGGGCACCGCGCGGCGCGAGGCAGCGCCGCTGCACAGGTCGAGCTCGCGCGCGAGCCGCGCCGACGCGCCGACCGCCGTCACCGGCACGCTCGGCGCGCCGCGGCGGTTCACGACGCCGCCGATCACGCAGCCGTCGACCGACGGCAGGTAGCCCTCCTCGAAGCGCACCTCGACCCGCGTCGGCACGTCGTCGGCGTCGCCGGGGACGCCGTTCGGGTCGTTGTAGACCACGCGCAGCGAGTCGATGCCGCGGCAGCCCGGCAGCTTCACGAGCCCCTCGCCCTCGACCCAGCGCGTGCACACGGGCCCGCCGTCGAAGGGCAGGTTCGCGCGCGCGCTCGCGCCGGCGCCGGCCGCGGCGGCCGCGCCGAGCGGGCCGACCGTACCGGGCTGCGGCTGGTTGTCGGTCGCGATCTGGCCCGGGCGCGTGCCCTCGACGCCGAGCCACGCCTGGAGCAGCGCGCTCGCCTCGGCG
>CAZQYK010000339.1:0-6870 GCA_964597285.1 uncultured Spirochaetales bacterium | reverse complement strand
CTACGAGCAGCTCGAGGCGCGCAGCACGGCGCTCGCCCACGGCCTCGTCGCCGCGGCGCGCGAGGCCGGCGTCGCGCTGTGCGCGAGCGCCGTCGGCGGGATGTTCGGCTTCTTCTTCCACCCCGGCCCGGTGCGGAGCTTCGCCGACGCGAAGGCCGCCGACGCCGCGGCCTTCCGCCGCTTCTTCGCCGCGATGCTCGAGCGCGGCGTCTACCTCGCGCCGTCGCCGTTCGAGGCCGCCTTCGTGTCGCTCGCGCACCGCCCGGCCGACGTCGCGGCGACGCTCGAGGCGGCCCGGGCCGCGTTCGCGGCAGTCGCCCGCTCGCGTTGAGGGGTCGGGGGGCCTCGGCTAGCATGCGCCGCGTTTCGACCGAACCCAACTCGAACGATCCGAACGACGGTGGTCCCGCGCCGCGCCAGCAGCAGACGCGGCGGCAGGGGCTCGCCTACCAGGGCGCGCTCGAGGCCGTGCTGGCGATCCCGATCGCGATCGGGATCGGCTACTGGGTGGACGGTCGCTTCGACACCTCACCTCTCTTCCTGATCGGGGGCGCCGCCCTCGGCTTCACCGCCTTCGTCGTCCGCCTGCTCCGCCTCGGCCGCCAGCTCGGCGAGCTCGAGAGCGAGTCGGATCCCCCCGAGTCCAAGCCGCGATGAACCCGTCCGCCGCGATCCACCCGTCCGCCGACCGAGTCGAGCGCCAGAACCTCGCCGTCTCGGCCGGCGCGGTCGCGGCGTCGAGGTGGCTCGAGTCGCCGCACTTCGCGGCGAGCGTCGGCCTCGGCGCCCTGCTCGAGGCGGTGAACTTCCGCGCGCTGCACCGCCAGGCGCAGCTGCTCTTCTGGGGCGAGATCCGCAGCGGCGGCGCCTGGACCGGCCTCTACGGGCTGCGCTTCGGCTTCCTCGTCGTCGGCATCGGCGGCGGGCTCGCGCTCGGCGCCGACCCGCTCGGCCTGATCGTCGGGCTCTCGCTCGTGATGCCGACGGCGCTGTGGATCGCGTGGCGCAACCGCCCGCCGATCGACCCGGGTGCGACGGCCCTCGACGCCGACGACCCGGACTGGGACCTGTGGAACCCGTGGACCGCCCGCGAGCGCGATCCCGCAGACGAGGACGACGCGTGATCTTCCACTACCTCGAAGGCGCGATTCCGTGGGTGATCCAGGCCTCGCTGCTCGCGGGGCTGCTGCTGATCCTCGGCGGCGTGCTCGTGCGGCGCCGCGTCGCGGCCGCCGACGGCGGCGTGCTGCCCGACGAGGGCATCACGGTGCGTAACGTCCTCGAGGTGCTCGTCGAGTGGCTCGCCGGCATGGCGCGCGACCGCATGGGCCCGGGCTGGCGCAAGTACTTCCCGCTCGTCGGCACGATGTTCCTGTTCATCCTCGTCTCGAACCTGATGGGCCTCGTGCCCTTCTTCGACGGCTCGACGAGCGACGCGAACACGACCTGGGCGTGGGCGATCATCGCGTGGGTCTTCTACACGGCGATCGGGATCGCCGAGCACAAGCAGAAGTACCTGGTGAAGTTCATGGGCCCGAGCTTCTTCGAGAAGAGGATCTTCGGCCGCACGGTGCACTTCCGGCTGCTGATCCCGATCTTCATGCCGCTCGAGCTCGTGCTCGACCTCGCGCGGATGCTGACGCTCTCGGTGCGGCTGCTCGCGAACATGTTCGCCGACCACACGGTGATCGCGGTGTGGCTCTCGCTGGTGCCGATCGCGGTGCCAGCCGCGTTCATGGGGCTCGGCCTCGTGATCTCGTTCCTGCAGGCCTTCGTGTTCGCGCTGCTGACGATGATCTACGTCGGCCTCGCGCTCGAAGAGCCGCACTGATTCCCGACTCTCGTCCCAACCCAAGGAGTGACCCTGAGAATGCGCAAGATCGGAACGACCCTTCTGTGGACCGTGCTGCTCGTGATCGCGCCGCTCGCGGCGATGGCCCAGGACGTGGGCGGCGACGGCGGCGGCAGCTGGGGCTACGCGCTCGGCGCCGGCCTCGCGGTCGGCCTCGCCGGCCTCGGCTGCGGCATCGGCCAGGGCCTGACCGCCGGCAACACCACCGCCGGCATCGCGCGCAACCCGGGGGCCGCCGGCGCGATGTTCACGAACTTCATCCTCGGCATGGTGCTGATCGAGTCGATCGCGATCTACGGCCTCGTGATCGCGTTCCTGCTCCAGGGCAAGATCTGAAGACCCGGGACACCGGGCGGAAGCCAGCCGCGGGTCTCACCCCGTTCGAAACCCCGCGGCATGCCGAGGCTCCGCCCGGCGTCCCGGAGCCCGCCGGACCCCCGGTCCCGTTGAAGGGGCGCTGGCGGGCACGCCTTGCGGCGCACCGCTCCCCAGAGCAAGCGGCGTGCCACGCCGCGGCGCCGCGTCGGCGCGCCGCGGCGCGATCGGTCGACCCGCGCGTGAACGCTGTGCCACGCTGGGGCGATGCAGCGTGGACGGCTGGTGGCGCTCGAGGGGCTCGACGGCTGCGGCAAGAGCACCCAGGCGCCGCGGCTCGCGCGCGCGCTGCGCGCCGGCGGGGTCGACGTGGTCGAGACGCGCGAGCCCACCGACGGCCCGGCCGGCCGCCGCATCCGCGAGCTCGCGCGCGCCGGCGCGCGCCCCCCCGCCGACGAGGAGCTCGCGCTCTTCGTCGACGACCGCCGCGCGCACGTCGACGCGCTGATCGAGCCGGCGCTCGCGCGCGGGCGCTGGGTCGTCACCGACCGCTACTTCCTGTCGACGGTCGCCTATCAGGGTGCGCGCGCCGGCGAGGCGTCGGGCCTCGACTGGCGCGAGATCCTCGCGGCGAGCGAGGCCGCGTTCCCGGCGCCCGACGCGGCGCTCGTGTTCGAGCTGCCGGTCGCCGACGGCCTCGCGCGCGCGCGCAGCCGGCGCGGCGCCGACGACGCGTTCGAGCGCGAGGGCTATCTCGAGCGCGTCTGGGCGGTGTTCGCCGCGATCGAGCGGCCCTACGTCGTGCGCGTCGACGCGACCGGCGACGTCGCCAAGGTCACCGAGCGCGCGCTCGCCGCGCTGCGCGCGCGCCTCGACGCGATCGAGAAGGAGGAGACGAGCGATGGCCGAGCCTGAGCGCGCGCCCGATCCGGAGCGCCTGAAGGAGTTCGCGAAGCACGTCTTCGGCGCGCTCGGCGGCGCGGTGACGTCGGCGATGATCTGCCTCGGCGACCGGCTCGGGCTCTACCGCACGCTCGCGAACGAGGGCCCGGCGACGAGCGCCGAGCTCGCGCGCCGCACCGGCCTCGCGGAGCGCTGGCTGCGCGAGTGGCTCTACCAGCAGGGGGCCGCCGGCGTGCTCGAGCACCGGGGCGACGAACGCTTCGCGCTCTCGCCCGAAGGCCGTGCGGTGCTCGCCGACGAGAGCCACCCGGCCTTCGGCTGCGGGATGTTCTCCTCGCTGCCGGAGACGATCGCCGTCGTCGAGCGGCTGCCCGAGGCGTTCCGCACCGGGGTCGGCCTCGACTACGACGCGCTCGGCCCCGGCGGCGCCGCCGGCGTCGAGCGCGGCTTCGCGCCGTGGTACCGCGCGCTGCTCGTGCCCTTCGCGCTGCCGCGCGTCGACGGGCTCGTCGAGCGGCTCGAGCGCGGCGCGCGCGTGGCCGATGTCGGCTGCGGCGCCGGTGTCGCGCTCGTCGAGATGGCGAAGGCCTTCCCGCGCTCGGACTTCCACGGCTACGAGATCTCGGCGCACGCGCTCGAGCGGGCCGAGGCGAACCGCCGCGTCGAGGGCCTAGAGAACCTCGCGTTCCACGACGCGCGCAGCGACCCGCTGCCCGCCGACGCGAGCTTCGACTTCGTCACGACCTTCGACTGCCTGCACGACATGACCGACCCGGCCGGCGCGATGGAGGCGATCCGCGCCGCACTCGCGCCCGACGGCATCTGGCTGATCGCCGACATCAAGGCGCACGAGGGCTTCGAGGCCAACGTCGAGCGCAACCCGATGGCGGCGCTGATGTACGGCACGTCGGTGCTGACCTGCATGTCGTCGGCGCTCTCCGAGCGCGGCGGCGCCGGTCTCGGCACGCTCGGTCTGCACGAGGAGCTCGCGCGCCAGATGGCCGCCGAGGCCGGCTTCACGCGCTTCGAGCCGCTCGACCTGAAGCACCCGATCAACGCGTTCTACGTGGTCCGCCCTTGAAGTTCGACTTCGCTCGGCTGCGCCTCGCTGCGCGCCCTGGAGGGCTTGCGGCCGCGGTGACTACGAGCGTCTCCAGAAGTGCGGCTCGAGGATCACGAGCACGGTGAAGATCTCGAGGCGGCCGGCGAGCATGCAGAAGCCGAGCGCGGCCTTCACCGCGGCCGGGACGTGCGCGAAGGTGTCGGTGGGCCCCACCTCCCCGAGGCCCGGGCCGACGTTGCCGAGCGCGCTGAACGCGGCCGACATCGCGGTCGCGAGGTCGTAGCCCTGCGCCGCGACGAACGCGCCGGCGGCGGTGCCGATCGCGAGGTACGCGAGGAAGAACACCGCGACGCCGCTGACGACGTCCTCGGGCACCGCGCGGCCGGCGTAGCGCACGCCGCGCACCGCGTGCGGGTGGGTCAGGCGCCAGACGAACGCGCGCAGCGCGCGGAAGCCGAGCAGGAAGCGCAGCGTCTTGATGCCGCCGCTGGTCGAGCCGGTCATGCCGCCGGCGAGCAGCAGGTGCAGGATCGCGAACTGCGCGATCGGCGCCCAGCGCTCCCAGTCGGCGGTGGCGTAGCCGGTGGTCGTCACGATCGACACGGCGCTGAAGATCGCGTCGCGCGGTGCCGCCGCGTCGAACCCGGCGGGCGGCGTCGCCGCCCACAGCGCGAGCGAGCCGAGCGCGAGCAGGCCCAGGTAGAGCCGCAGCTCGACGTCGCGCGCGGCCGCGCCGACGCGCCCGCTGAGCACGCGGTAGTGCAGCGCGAAGTTCGTGCCGCCGACCGCCATGAACGCGATCGCCACCCATTGCACCGGCGCGCCCCACGCGGCGAGCGACCCATCGCGCGTCGAGAAGCCGCCGGTCGAGAGCGTCGTCAGCGCGTGGCAGAGCGCGTCGAAGGGGGCCATTCCGGCGAGCCAGTAGCTCGCGAACGCGGTCGCGGTGAAGCCGACGTAGACGAGCCACAGCCGCCGCGCGGTGTCGGCGATGCGCGGCGTCAGCTTGTCGGTGACGGGGCCCGGCACCTCGGCGCGGAAGAGCTGCATGCCGCCGATGCCGAGCAGCGGCAGCACCGCGATCGTGAACACGATGATGCCCATGCCGCCGAGCCACTGCGTGAGCGCCCGCCACAGGAGCAGGCCGCGCGGCACGCGCTCGAGCCCGGCGAGCACCGTCGCGCCGGTCGTCGTGAAGCCCGACACCGACTCGAAGAGCGCGTCGAGCGGGCCGAGGCGCGCCGAGAACACGTACGGCAGCGCGCCGAAGAGCGATGCGAGCAGCCAGCCGGCGGTGACGACGACGAAGCCGTCGCGCACGCGCAGCCGGCGGTCTTCGGGCCGCACGCCGAGCACGACCGGCAGCCCGTAGACGAACGCGATCACCGCGGTGAACACGAAGGGCAGCACCGCCTCGCCGGCCGCGAGCGCGCCGAGCACCGGCACGAGCTGGAACGCGCCGAGGCCGAGCAGCAGCCAGCCGAGGATCTGCACGATCAGCCGCAGGTTCATCGCGTGGCGCCCTGCGGGCCGAAGGGCATCCGCACGATCAGCCGCAGGTTCATCGCGCGGCGCCCTGCGGGCCGAAGAGCAGCGGCGCGAGCGCGCGGCCGGTGTGGCTCATCGGGTGCTGCGCCACCGCCTCGGGCGTGCCCTCGACGACGATCTCGCCGCCCTTGTCGCCGCCTTCGGGGCCGAGGTCGATCACGTGGTCGGCGGTCTTGATCACGTCGGGGTGGTGCTCGATCACGAGCACGCTGTTGCCGAGGTCGACGAGGCGCGCGAGCACCTCGAGCAGCCGCTCGACGTCGGCGAAGTGCAGGCCGGTCGTCGGCTCGTCGAGCAGGTAGAGCGTGCTCCCGGTGTCGCGGCGCGCGAGCTCGCGCGCGAGCTTCAAGCGCTGCGCCTCGCCGCCCGAGAGCGTCGTCGCCGGCTGGCCGAGGCGCAGGTAGTCGAGGCCCACCTCGTGCAGCGACGCGAGCGGCCGCCGCACCGCCGGCACGTTCTCGAAGCACGCGAGCGCCTCCTCGACGCCCATCTCGAGCACGTCGGCGATGCTGCGCCCCTTGTACAGGATCTGCAGCGTCTCTCGCCCGTAGCGCCGCCCGCCGCAGACCTCGCACGGCACGAACAGGTCCGGCAGGAAGTGCATCTCGATGCGCAGCGTGCCGTCGCCCCGACAGGCCTCGCAGCGCCCGCCGGCGACGTTGAACGAGAAGCGGCCCGGGCCATGGCCGCGCACGCGCGCCTCCGGCACCTGGCTGAACAGGCGCCGGATCGCATCGAACGCGCCCGTGTAGGTCGCCGGGTTGCTGCGCGGCGTGCGCCCGATCGGGGCCTGGTCGACGTTGACGACCTTGTCGACGTGCTCGACGCCGGCGATCCGGGCGAACGCGCCCGGCGCGGCCTCGGCGCCGTGCAGCCGCGCCGCGAGCGCGCGGTGCAGCGTGTCGACGACGAGCGTCGACTTGCCCGATCCCGACACCCCGGTCACGACCGTCATCACCCCGAGCGGCACGCGCAGCGTCACGTCCTTCAGGTTGTGTGCGCGGCAGCCGGTGAGCACGAGCGCGCGGTTGCCCGGCGGGCGGCGGCGCGCCGGCACCGGCACGCGGCGGCGCCCGGCGAGGTACGCGCCGGTCAGCGACTCGGGGTGCGCCGCGACCTCCTCGGGCGTCCCGTGTGCGACGACGCGCCCGCCGTGCTCACCGGCACCCGGCCCCATGTCGACGACGTG
>CAZQYK010000338.1:0-3482 GCA_964597285.1 uncultured Spirochaetales bacterium | reverse complement strand
GCGGACCTTCCGCGCGTCACTCTCGCTTCCCTTCGAGCTGAAGACCGGCGGCGATGGCGTCCACGCGATCGAGATCCCGCTCGAGGACTCGGTCACGATCGGCTGCGTGATCTGGCCCGACGGCTCCGAGCTCGGCGCGACGGCCGAGCGCAGGGCGCAGCGCATCTACGAGGAGCTCGGCGCGCAGGGCTTCGAGGTGTCCGACCGCCATCTCGTCGACCTCGGCGCCGGCGAGATCGACGGCAGCCCGTACCAGTCGATCGCGTCGACCTTCCGGATCTCGAACGACACGATCGCGGCCGCCGGGCTGATGAAGGTGGCGGCCGCGAACCGGCAGGGCTTCGGCATCGGCTGCAGCCACTGGGACCTCGGCTACGTCGAGACCTTCCGCCGCGCGTTCGACGAGCTCGTCCGCAGCTTCCGCGCCGCCGACCCCGGGCCGGCGCCGTACTACGTCGAGGTCAGCACGGTCCGGCTCGGCGAGGTCGTCGTCGGCGTCACGCGCCAGACGCTGACGCGCGACGCCGACGGCGACGTGCGGGCCGTGTCCGAGTCGTCGCACGTCCTCCCGCGCTCGGCGAGTGTGTGGGTCGTCTCGTACCAGGTGGACGTCGACTGGAGCCAGGCGAACGGCCATCTGATCAACGCGTACACGAGCGACACCGGCGTCGACGGGCCGCGAACGCAGCTCGAGCTGCGCGCGAACGAGGAGGGCGGCTGGCACGTCCGCGGCACCTATCAGGAGAAGCCGCTCGACGTCGCGCTCGAGCACGAGGGCGTGATCCACAGCGCGCTCGCGGAGCTGCTCGCGATGACGCGCGCGCTCGTTCCCCACGGCGACCGCTCGCGCTTGACGCTCGCGCGCTGGATCGCCGGCGCCGACCCGACGCGCGTGATCGAGGCGGAGTTCGAGGTCGACGCCGACGACCCGCGCTGGCTGAGCGCGCGGATGGGTCCGCTCGAGGGTCGCGCGCGTCGCGACGCCGCCGGCCTCCCGGAGCGCACGACGGTCGACGTCGGCGGCCACGAGATGACGATCGAGCGGGTCTACCAGCATGGGGAGCCCTAGCGCCGGCCTCGCGCGCGCGGCGGCCGCGGCGTTGCTCGCGCTGGGCTGCGCGACCGCCGAGCCGCGCGCGCTGCCGGTCCTGCACGCGGTGCCGACCCGCGCCGAGCCGGGCTTCGACGCGCGCGCGCCGGTGGTCGCGGTCGGCGCCGCGAACCCGCAGCTGCTCGCCGGCGCTCTGCCGGCCGACTCGGTCGTCGCGGTCACCGAGACCGAGGTCATCGTGCGCCTCGCGCCGTATCCGGTGCTCTCCGGCGCGCCCGACGCCGCCCACCTGGCGTCGACCTTCCTCGTCGACCACGACTCCGACGCGGTGCGCGCGCTCGTCGCCGAGCGCGGCGACGATGCCCGGCCGAGCCCCGACGACCTGGTGCAGTGGATGCGCGACGCGATCACGCCGACCTACGACCGCGGCTTCGACGCCGCGTCGGTCGTCGCGCGCAACCGGCGCGGCGACTGCACGGAGTTCGCGGTGCTCTACGGCGCGCTCGCGCGCCACTTCGGCCATCCCGCGCGGATCGCGGTCGGGATCGTGCTCGCCGAGCTCGACGGCGACGTGCAGTCCTTCGGGCACGCGTGGGTCGAGGTCGCCGACGACGTCGAAGGCTGGCGCCGCGTCGACCCGACGCCGCTCGACGACGTCCGCGTGCTCGGCTACCTGCCGACCGGCCACATCCAGGACGAGGGCCCCGGCTACGCGTTCGACCTCGTGCGCGCACAGGCCGCGGGCGTCCGCGACGTGCGCGTGCTGCGCGACGCCGCGAGCGCCATGGACACGGAGAACGCGAGATGATCGAGTGGAGCGAGTCGCAGCAGATGATCCGGGACGCGGTGCGCCGCTTCATCGACGCCGAGCTGGTGCCCCACGTGCGCGAGCTCGAGCACGGCGACCTGCCGCCCTACGACATCCTGCGCAAGCTCTTCTCGACCTTCGGCATGGACGAGATGGCCCGGGCGCGCTTCGCGAAGCAGATCGAGGCCGAGAAGAAGGGTGAGAAGGCGCCGCGCAGGTCGGGCGGCGGCGACCCGGCGGCGCGCGCCGACCAGGCCGCCGCGACGCTGATCCCGATCGTCGAGATCTGCCGCTACTGCCCGGGCATGGTCACCGCGATGGGCGTCAGCGTGGGCCTCACCGGCGGCGCGATCCTCGCGAAGGGAAGCGTCGACCAGAAGGAGCGCTGGGCGCTGCCGCTGCTGACGCTCGAGAAGGTCGGCGCGTGGGCGATCACCGAGCCGGGCTCGGGCTCGGACGCGTTCGGCGGCATGCGCGCGACTGCGCGGCGCGACGGCGACGAGTTCGTGCTCAACGGGAGCAAGACATTCATCACGAACGGCCCGCACGCGGACACGATCGTGTTCATCTGCAAGCTCGAGGAGCCCGGCGTCGACCCGCGCGAGCGCAGGATCCTGAACTTCGTGCTCGACCGCGGCATGCCCGGGCTCACGCAGACGCCGGCGCTCGCGAAGATGGGCCTGCACTCGTCGCCGACCGGCGAGCTCTTCCTGAAGGACGTGCGCGCCGGCATCGACCGGCTGCTCGGCGGCGAGGCCGCGCTCACGAAGGGCGGCGGCGGCCGCGAGGGCGCGCGCGGCACCTTCCAGACCGAGCGCTCCGGCGTCGCCGCGATGGCGCTCGGCATCGTCGAGCGCTGCCTCGAGCTGTCGGTCCGGTACGCGCGCGAGCGCGTGCAGTTCGAGCGGCCGATCGGCGAGTACCAGCTGATCCAGGACAAGCTCGCGCGGATGGAGGTGGCGCGGATGAACCTCCAGAATCTCGTGTTCCGCACGATCGAGCTCGCGAGCCAGGGCCGCTCGATGACCTTCGCCGAGGCGTCGGCGATGAAGCTCTACGCGGCGCGCGCGGCCGTCGAGGTGGCGATGGAGGCGGTGCAGGTCTACGGCGGCAACGGCTACATGGCCGAGTACCCCGTCGAGCAGCTCGCGCGCGACGCGAAGGTGCTCCAGATCTACGCCGGCACCGACGAGATGCAGATCCGCGCGATCGCGAAGGACCTGCTGGCGGGCTAGCGTGCGGCGCGGCGCTCGAGGTCTTCGAGCCGGCGGCGCGCGTGCGCGTCGCCGGGGTCGAGCGCGAGCGCCCCGCGCAGGTGGCGCCGCGCCGCGTCGAGATCGCCGCGGCGCGCGAGCAGCGCGCCGCGCAGCACATGCAGCTCGCTGCGCTCGGGCCAGCGCTCGACCGCGGCGCGCGAGACGCGCTCGGCTTCGTCGAAGCGCCCGAGGTTGAAGTAGAGCAGGCCGAGCGACGCCGCGGCGATCTCCGAGTGCGGCGACGCGCGCACCGCGGCCTCCCAGTAGCTCGCGCCGTCGGCGAAGTCCGGCAGCCGCCGCAGCGTCGCCGCCGCGAACGCGAGCGCGACCGCGGCGCCGACGGCGAGGCCGGCGCGCGCCGCGCGCG
>CAZQYK010000337.1:0-3244 GCA_964597285.1 uncultured Spirochaetales bacterium | reverse complement strand
CGACGGACGAATCCGACTTCACGAATCTCCCTGTCGTCGTGCTCGTGAATCGCCGAAGCGCGAGCGCGTCGGAAATCGTCTCGGGCGCGTTGCAGGATCACGACCGCGCGCTCGTGGTCGGGGAGACGACGTTCGGAAAAGCGCTCGTGCAGTCGGTCTATCGCATCGCCAACGACGCTGGCCTCGCGCTGACGACGGGCCGCTATTACACGCCGAGCGGCCGGATGATTCAGCGTCCGTGGGACGGCAGCTTCGACGAGTACATGACCTACTCGCTCCGCGATCAGCAGGAAGCGCGCGAGCACGATCCCTCCGAGCTGAAGTACACGGACGGCGGCCGGAAAGTGTACGGCGGCGGCGGCATCGAGCCCGATCACTTCGTCATCGGTCCGGTCGAGGGCTTCGACCCCGAGCGTTTCACCCGCCTGCTCCACGGCCGAGGCGCCTTCATCAGCTTCGCCGAGCGGTTCACCAAGAAGGGCGACACGCGGCCAGCCGCGGCGTCCGCGGCCACCCACGTCGTCGAGCCGGGCTGGCAGATGACCGACGAGATTGCCGAGGAGTTCAAGCAGTTCCTCATCGAGCAGCGCGTGCGCGTGGACGAAGCGGCGTTCGGGAGGGACCGCGAGTTCATCAAGGCGATGATCCACTTCGAAGTCGACAACGACCTGTTCGGCATCGAGGAGGCGCGCCGGAATCTGACCGGGGTCGACCCGCAGGCCCAGTCGGCCCTCGGCTACTTCGACGAGGCGCGGCAGCTCCTCGCCCGTCGGTCCCAATAGGCGCCGAACCGCAATATCTGGGGTCGTCAAATCCCCTTGCCGCGCCAGATGGTGCTTGCTAGACTGACGCTCTAGTCCGGCTGTTTCAGGCTCGCCAGGCACGCGTTCCCAGCCGCCTGCCGGTCGACACGAGAGGTTTGCGACCGGAGCGCGGCTGCCGATCTGTACGGGCCGGTTCTCCAACGCGCCGGATCTCGGGTGGTTCCCGTTCATGCGACTGTCCAGGCTGCACATTGCGGGTTTCAAGAGCTTCCCCGACCGCGCGGAACTCGGCTTCGACGACGGCGTGACCGCCATCGTCGGGCCCAACGGGTGCGGCAAGAGCAACGTCGTCGACGCCATCACGTGGGTGCTGGGCGAGCAGAGCGCCAAGAGCCTCCGCGGCGACCGGATGGAGGACGTGATCTTCAGCGGCAGCGACGGGCGCAAGCCGACCGCGGCGGCCGAGGTGCGGCTGAAGCTGACCAACGTCGCCCAGATGGCGATCGCGGCCGCGCCCGTCGACGAGCTGCTCGACGAACAGCCGATCATCACGCGGGACGTCGAGATCGGCCGCCGGCTCTATCGGTCGGGGGAAAGCGAGTATCTGATCGACGGCGAGGTCTGCCGCCTGCGGGACATCCACGACCTGCTGATGGACTCGGGGCTGGGCGTCAAGGCGTACGCGGTGATCGAGCAGGGCAAGATCGGCCAGATCCTGTCCTCGCGGCCGGCCGAGCGGCGGGCGCTGATCGAAGAGGCGGCCGGCGTCACGAAGTACAAGGCGCGCCGCCGCGCCGCGGAGCTCAAGCTCGAGGCGGCCCGGCAGAACCTCACGCGCATCGACGACATCATCTTCGAGGTCGAGAAACAGCGCGGAGCGCTGAAGCGGCAGGCTGCCCGGGCGCGCCGCTATCGCCGGCTGCGCGACGAGCTGCGCCGGTGGGAGCAGGTGCAGTTCGCCCATCGGCACCAGGCGCTCTCGCGGGAGATCGAGACCGCCGACGCCCGACTTCAGGACGCCCGCGCCCGCGAGTCGGCGGCGGGCGCGCATGTCGCCGAGCTGGAGGCCGCGCTCGAGTCCCTGCGGCTCCACTTGACCGAGGCCGAATCGAAGGCCACCTCGACGCGCGAGCAGGCCCACGCCACCGAGCTCAGCATCGGCCGCCGGCAGCAGCAGATCGAGTTCGACAGGCAGCAGATCGAGACGCTGGCGCAGCAGGCGGAAGCCTTCGATCAGGAGGCGCGCGAGCTGGAGCAGCGCCGCGAGCCGGCCGGCCGGGCCATCGCGGCGCAGCGGGAGGCGATGACGCAGGCGCGGGCGTCGCTCGAGACGGCGGCCGGGCAGGTCGAGGCGCGCGAAGCCGAGTACCGGGAGGCGCTGGCCGCGGTGCAGGGCGTTGAGCTGGAATCCGACTCGACACGCGCCGCCGTCCTGTCGTCGACCTCGACGTTGTCCGCGCTGCGCCAGGCGCGCGACAACGCGGGCGCAGCTCGCGATCGGATCGCCGCCGAACGCGAGCGGCTCGACCTCGAGAGTCGCGAGCTGGGCGCCGAACTCGATCGGCTGACCGTTGACGAGTCTCAGGCCGCCGAGGCTCTGCGGGTCGCACGCGAGGCGCTGGAGCGGTTGACCGGTCAGCGCCGGCTGGCGGAGGCCGAGCTTGCACGCCAGCGGGCCGACCGCGAACGGGTGGCGGCCGACGCCGCGACGGCCCATCGCCAGCTCGCCGCCCGCGAGGCGCGCCTGCGCTCGCTCGAAGAGCTCGAGGCGAGCCGCGCGACCTTCGGGGATGCGGCGCGCTTCCTGCTGGGCGGCGATGCCCACGCCTCCGGCCTCGAGGGCGCGCTCGCCGATCATCTTCAGGTCGAACGGTCGTACGAGCGCGCGGTCGACGCGCTTCTCGGCGACCGGCTGCAGCACGTCCTCGTGCGGGAAGCTGGCGACGTCTCGCGCGCCATCGGTCTGCTGTCGGAGCACGACGCCGGGCGCTGCGGGTTCGTGGTGCTCGATGCCCTCGGAAGCCTGCCCGCCGCCCCGCCGGTCGTGGTCCCGCCGGGCGCGCGTGCGCTGGCCGATGTCGTTCGCGCGATCGGGCCCCACGCGCACGCGCTCAGCCGGCTGCTTCCGGCCGCGCTGATCGTCGATACGCTCGACGCTGCGCGGACCCTGGCCGCCTCGACCACGGTGCCGGTCGCGACGCTCGCTGGCGAGGTCGCTCACGGCGGGTGGCTCATCGAAGGGGGGTCGCGCCAGGACGCGCGCGGCATCCTCGAGACCCGCGCGGCCACGGCGGCGCTCCGAGACGAGGTCGCGGCGCTCGAAAGCGATGCCGCCGGACTGGCGGCTTCGCTGCGAACGCTCGAGGTGGCCATCCCCGAGGCGGAAACGACCCTGGCGGGTCTCGTCGCCGAGCTCCACGGCCTGGAAAAGGCCATCGTCGGGCACGACGCCAGGGCAAGCCGCACCGCCGACGATCTCG
>CAZQYK010000336.1:0-5634 GCA_964597285.1 uncultured Spirochaetales bacterium | reverse complement strand
GCGTGCTCCTCGACCAGGTGCTGCCCGACGGACTCGGCTCGCAGCTGCTCGAACGCCTCGGCGACGTGCCGGCGAGCTTCGTCGCCGGCGACCGCGGCGAGGCGTTCCGCGACGACGTGTTCCGGCGCGGGGCCCGTGGGTTCCTGGCCAAGACCCCGTCGCGAAGCCACCTGCGCGACCTGCCCGACGCAGTCGCGGTGGCGCTCGGCGCGCGCGCCGGAGGCGATCGCTAGCGATCGTCGCCGCGGGCCCGCGGGTATACTGGCGCGGTGCACGACCACCTGATCTTCGTGACCGGCGGGTCGAGCGGAATCGGCCTCGCGATGGTCCAGTCGGTGCCCTTCCCGAACGCCCGGGTGATCGACGTGAGCCGGCGCGGCGCCGAAGGCGTCGAGCACTTCGCCGCGGACCTCGCCGACCCGGCCTCGTGGAGCGCGGTCGGCGGGCTCTTCGCGCGCGAGCTCGCCGCGTTCGAGGGCTCGCGCGCGATCCTCGTGCACAGCGCCGGAACGCTCGACCCGATCGGCTTCGCCGGCGAGGTCGACGACGCCGGCTATGCGCGACAGGTGCTGCTGAACGCCGCCGCGCCGCTCGTGCTCGGCCACGCTTTCCTGCGCGCCGTGGCCGAGACGAGCGCCGCGTGCACGCTGCTCTTCATCGGCTCGGGCGCGTCGACGAGCGTCTACGAGGGCTGGTCGGCCTACTGCGGCGGAAAGGCGGCGGTCGACCACTGGGTGCGCACGGTCGGCGCCGAGCAGAAGCGGCGCGGCGGCCGCTGCAAGCTGCTCGCGGTGGCGCCGGGCGTCGTCGAGACGGCGATGCAGGAGCAGATCCGCGGCGTGACCGAGGAGGCCTTCCCGGAGGTGGAGCGCTTCCGGCAGCTCCACCGCGAGGGAGCGCTGCGCAAGCCGAGCGAGGCCGCGCGCGACCTGTGGGCGCTGCTCGAGGCCGACACCTTTCCGAACGGCGCCGTGCTCGATCTTCGGGGCTAGGGAGCGAATGGCATCGGCAGGCACCGAGGCGCGCGCGCTCGGGATCGCAGCGCTCGCGAACGGCTGGCCGCTGTTCTGGGCGCTGGCGGCGCTGCTCGGCGCGGCGTTCGTCGTCGCGTTCGTCGCGTTCGGCGCCGACGAGCAGGGCCTCGGCGCGCTCGTGCGCGCGACGGCGCGCATATCGTTCGCGCTCTTCCTGCCGGTGTACGCGGCGTCGTCGCTGCGGCGGCTGTGGCCGACGCCGGCGACCCGCTGGCTGCTGCGCAACCGGCGCTACCTCGGCGTCGCGTTCGCGTGGGCGCACGGCCTGCACGCGCTCGCGATCACCTGCCTAGCGACGCTGCTCGGCGCGGGCTTCCGCGCCGACGCGGCGACGCTCGTCGGCGGCGGCCTCGGCTACGCGCTGCTCGCGGCGATGGTCGCGACGTCGTTCGACGGCAGCGCGCGGCGCCTCGGTCCGCGGCGCTGGGCGCTGCTGCACCGCACCGGCATCCACTGGCTCTGGGTCGTGTTCGCGATCAGCTGGACCGGCCGGGTCGCCGAGGGGCCGGGCTATGCGCTGCCGGCCGCGCTCGTCTGGGGCGCGGCGGCGCTGCGCCTCGCCGCGCAGCGGCGGGGGGTGCGGCGCGATCGCGGCCGCCCTACTCTTCCGCGCGTACCTCACCCTCCCCCCGCAGGAGGGAAGGCCGCGTGACCCAGCGCCCGTCGCCTTTCCGGCGCGCCACCGCGCTCTTCGTGGCCCTCATCGCGTTCGCTCCGTCCGCGGCGTCGGCGGCTTCCGACGACCCGAGCCTGCTCCGCGAGGGCGGCTTCGGCGCCACCGCCGCAGTGGCGAGCCTGCTCTACGGACCGGTCAAGCTCGTCTACGCCGTCAGCGGCGTCGTGCTCGGCGGGCTCTCGTTCCTGTGGACCTGGGGCGATGGCGACACTGCATCGACCGTCGTCAACATGTCGCTCGGCGGCGACTACGTGATCACGCCGGACCACCTCGTCGGCGACACCGACATCCGCTTCACCGGCGGCTGAGCGGGGCAGACAGCGCGGAGCCGCTAGAGCCCCGACACGCTGCGCGCGTCGTGCGCCGTCTCGGCGTCGAGGTGGGCCGTGCAGCCGAGCAGGCGCACGCGCCACGGAGGCAGCGCGTCGGCGATCGTCAGCGCGGTGTTGCCGAAGCCGGACGGCGCCGGGCCGAGCTCGCCGAGATCGAGCCGGCGCGACACGAGCGAGTGACAGACCAGGCCGTGCGTAACGACGACCAGGTCGCCGTCGAGGCCGCCGGCGGCGGCGCAGACGGCCTCCCAGACCGCGTCGACGCGGCGGTGCAGCGCGTCCCAGCTCTCGCCGCCCGGCGGCAGGTAGTCGGGCGCGAACGGGTCGACCCGCTCGGCGGCCAGGTCCGCGTAGGCGCGGCCGCGCAGGTCGCCGAAGTTGCGCTCGCGCAGGCCGACCTCGATCGCGAGCGGCGCGCCGCAGACGTCGCGGATGCTCTCGGCGGTCTGGAGCGCCCGCGCGTAGTCGCTCGACAGGATCCGCGCGACGCGGCTCGCGGCCAGACGCGCCGCAACCCGCCGCGCCTGCGCGAGGCCGCGCTCCGAGAGCGGCGCCTCGGGGTGCTGGAGCACGCGGCGCGCGTTGCCGTCGGTCTCGCCGTGGCGGACGAGGACGATCGCTCCCATCACGTCGCCGTGCAGCGGTTGCGCAGCACCCCGATGCCGTCGATGCCGGAGACGATCTCGTCGCCGGGCGCGAGGTAGCGGCGCGGGTCGCGCACGCTGCCGACGCCGGCCGGCGTTCCGGTGAAGATCAGGTCGCCGGGCTCGAGCGTGCAGAAGCGCGACAGATACGCGACGAGCTCGGCGACCGGGAAGATCATGTCGCGCGTCCGGTCGTCCTGGAGCCGCTCGCCGGACACCTCGCACCACAGCGCGAGGTCGTCGGGGTCGGCGAACGCATCGAGCGACACGAGCGCCGGACCGATCGGCCCGTAGCCGTCGGCCGACTTGCCGAGCGAGAACTGCGGCGGCCGGTCGGCGAACTGGAGCGCGCGGTCCGAGACATCCTGCCCGACGCAGTAGCCCGCGACGTGCTCGAGCGCGCGCGACTCGACGATCCGCCGCCCGCCGCGCCCGATCGCCGCGACGAGCTCGACCTCGTAGTCGACGCGCTCCGACGTCAGCGGCACGTCGGCGCGCGGCCCGGCCAGACAGCTCGGGAACTTCGTGAACACCATCGGCTGCTTCGGGATCTCGAGCCCGGCCTCGGCCGCGTGCGCGCGGTAGTTGAGTCCGATCGCGAAAACCTTCGCCGGACGCGGCACGCAGGGGCCGAGCCGCGTCTCGTCGAGTAGCGCAGCGTCGGCGCCCGGCAACAGGCCCGCGGCCCAGTCGCAAAGCGCGTCCCAGCGCCGCAGCGCGTCCATCGGGTCGGCGCCGAAGCGTCCGCCCGACGCGCGCTCGAGGTCCGCGACGCGGTCGCCGACGCATACGCCCGCGCGCCCGCCGAGGTTCGCGAGGCGCAGGGTCACCGGTCGCTCCCGAGCAGGTCGCGGAGCACCGCGAGGCTCTCCCGCTCCTCGGGCGCGATCTCGCCGTCGGCGGCGATCACGCCCTCGATCGCGTCGACGAAGGCCTGCTGGTGCGCGCGCGGGATCGCGGTGGGGTCGATCGCGTCCGCGAGCGGCGGCGCGTCGAGCCAGCGGTGCACCTGCTCGCGCTCGTCGGCGTCGAGGTCGAGGCGCTCGATCATCCGCGCGACGAACGCGCGCTCCTCGTCGCGGACCTGGAGGTCGGCCCACGCGAACGAGCACACGAACTGCATCAGCTGGAGGCGCTGGCGCCGGTCGAGGCCGTCGAGCATCCGGGCATTCTAGCCGCCTCGGCGAGCCGCTCCCGGTCAGCGCGGATGCGCCCGCAGCGAGTACTCGCGCGCGAGGATCTCGGCCACGTGGGCCGCGATCGCCGAGTAGCGGTGGTCGCGGTCCCAGCCGGCGTCGCGCGTGAAGTGCTCGCGCCGGATGATCTCGCCGGCGCGGTGGTCGGTGAACTTCACGATCTCGCGCCACGCGCGGTGCTCCTCGGCGGCGGCCAGCTCGAGCACCCAGCGCCGGATCACGTCCCAGGCCTCGTCGGAGATCGCCTCCTTGACGGGTCCGCCGGCCAGATGCTCCTCGGCGCCCGCCTCGACCGCCGGCTCGTGGTGCGCGAGCTCCCACGAGAGCTCGTGACACACCTCGCGCGTCACGAACTGCTCGCTCGCCGGCGGGCTCCACTCCTGCTGCCACTCGCGCGCCCGGCCGAGCGCGTAGCTCTTCGCGGCCAGCCAGGCGTCCTCCTCTGCGTGGCGTCGGACGGCGCCCTCGCAGCGGTCGAGCAGCTCGTCGACGTTTACGCGGCTCTCGGGCGGGTTCTCTCGGAACCACTTCTCGACGTCGCTTCGCTCCATGCGGGGTCCTCCCTGTTCGCGGCGCCGCGCCTGGGGCGCCGGACGCCGTGGCGAGCCGGGGAGTCGACCGCGCGGAGCGATCGTTCGGAGTCCGGGAGCCGCCGGGCCCGAGGCGGGCGCTGGCGCGGCAGAGGCTCTCCGGTTCGGCCGCGGACCCCGTCAGGATACCGCCGGTGGCGCGCCCCGCCCGTCGGCCACGAGCCGCGGCAGGATCTCGCTGATCGAGCCGCGCAGCAGCGCGTCGGCGAGCGCGTCCATCTCGGTCGGGCCGGCGTTGAGGATCGCGAGGCCCGCGCCGACGCTCTTCGCGAGCGGCACGACGCCGGCGATCGGAAACACGCCGAGCGTGCTGCCGACGGCGATCAGCAGGTCGCACTCGCTCGCGGCGCGCTCGGCGCGGCGCAGGTCCTCGGCGACGAGGCTCTGACCGAACGAGATCGTCGCCGACTTGAGGATCCCGCCACAGCTGCGGCACGGCGGATCGTCCTCTCCGGCGCGCACGCGCTCGAGCGCGCGCTCCATCGGCGCGCGCTCGTCGCACTGCATGCACATCACCTCGGAGAGCGTGCCGTGGATCTCGACGAGCCGATCGCGCGAGGTGCCGGCCTTCGCGTGCAGCCCGTCGACGTTCTGGGTGATCAGCAGGTGCAGCTTGCCGCGGCGCTCGAGGTCGACGAGCGCGCGATGGCCGGGGTTGGGCTCGCGCTTCGCGTGCTCCATCTCGAGCCGCGTGCGCCACGCGCGCCGGCGCACCTCCGGGTCCGCGAGGTAGTGGTGCAGCGTCGCCATCTTCTCGGCCTCGGGGTTCTTCGTCCACAGTCCCTGCGGACCGCGGAAATCGGGAATGCCCGAGTCGGTCGAGATGCCGGCGCCGGTCAGCACGACCGGGCGCTCGGCGGCGTCGATCCAGGCGCGCACGCGTTCGATCGCGTCGTCGAGGTCGCTCATTGCGGCCCATTGTGACCGAACTCGGCGCGCTCCGCGCGCGGCGGCGGCCCCTGTCTTACGTTGCGGAGCGCGATGTCGACCTGGAGCCTGCTGCGCTGGACTGCGCTCGTCGTCGGGGCCGAGCTCGCGCTGCGCACGCACCGCGCCGGCGACGTCTGGCTCTGCCACGCCGGCGCGCTGCTGCTCGCCGCGGCGGCGGCCGCGCTCGCGTGGCCGACGCGCGCGCGGCGCGCCGGCGTCGTCGTCGCGCTCG
>CAZQYK010000335.1:0-5556 GCA_964597285.1 uncultured Spirochaetales bacterium | reverse complement strand
ACGAGGAAGCCGCCGTTGGGCGCCTTCACCGGCCGGCCGTCGTCGTCGTAGACGTTCGCCGCGACGCCGGGGAAGGGGCGCGTCGCCGAGCCGGGCTTCGTCGCCACCGCGCCCGGCAGCGGCGTGATCATGATCCCGCCGGTCTCGGTCTGCCACCAGGTGTCGACGATCGGGCAGCGCTTGCCGCCGATCATGCGGTGGTACCACATCCACGCCTCGGGGTTGATCGGCTCGCCGACGGTGCCGAGCAGCCGCAGCGACGACAGGTCGTGCTTCTTCGGATGCTCGTCGCCGAGGCGGATGAAGGTGCGGATCGCCGTCGGCGCGGTGTAGAACACGCTGACTCGGTGGCGCTCGATGATGTCCCAGAAGCGGTCGGGGCCGGGGTGCGTCGGCACGCCCTCGTACATCAGCGTCGTCGCGCCGTTCGCGAGGATCCCGTAGACGACGTAGGAATGGCCGGTGATCCAGCCGCAGTCGGCGGTGCACCAGAAGGTGTCCTCGTCCTTCAGGTCGAAGATCGCCTTCGCGGTGGTCGTGACGTGCGTCAGGTAGCCGCCGGTCGTGTGCAGGATTCCCTTCGGCTTGCCGGTCGAGCCGCTCGTGTAGAGCACGAAGAGCGGGTGCTCGGCGTCGAGCGACGCCGCCCTGCAGACGGGGCTCGCGCCCGCCATCAGGTCGTGCCACCAGACGTCGCGCGCGGCGCGCATCGAGGTCGGCTGCCCGGTGCGGCGCACGACGACGACCTTGCGCACGCCGCGCACCCCCTCGAGCGCCTCGTCGACGGCCGGCTTCAGCGGGTACGGCGCGCCGCGCCGGTAGCCGCCGTCGGCGGTGACGACGACGGCGGCGCCGACGTCGTCGATGCGGTCGCGCAGCGCCTCGGCCGAGAAGCCGCCGAACACGACGCTGTGCGGCGCGCCGATCCGCGTGCACGCGAGCATCGCGATCGGCAGCTCGGGGATCATCGGCATGTACAGCGCGACGCGGTCGCCCTTCTTCACGCCGAGGCCCTTCAGCACGTTCGCGAAGCGGCACACCTCGGCGTGGAGCTGCCCGAAGGTCAGCGTGCGCACGTCGCCGGGCTCGCCTTCCCAGACGATCGCGGCCTTGTTGCGCCGCCACGCGTTCTCGCCCTCGAGGTGCCGGTCGAGGCAGTTGTACGAGACGTTCAGCTTGCCGCCGACGAACCACTTCGCGAACGGGGGCTTCCAGTCGAGCACCTTCTTCCAGGGCCGGAACCAGTGCAGGTTCTCGCGCGCCATCCGCGCCCAGAAGCGCTGCGGGCTCCTCTCGCCCTCGGCGACGAGCCTCTTCCACTCGCGCCGGCTCCAGTTCGCGCGCTTCGCGAAGTCGGCGGGCGGCTCGAAGACGCGCTTCTCGCGCAGCAGCGACTCGATGTCGGGCATGGGCGGGGCGACCCTCCGTGGCGTCGGCGCGCGCGGCGGGCCGCGCGCGGGGGCGGCCTAGCGACCTTCGGCGACGAGGGCTTCGATCTCGTCGGGGTCCTTCGGCAGCGCGGCGTTGAGGTTCTCGTGGCCGTCGGCGGTGATCAGCACGTCGTCCTCGATGCGCACGCCGATGCCGCGGAAGCGCGGGTCGACGTCGGCGTCGGCGGCGACGTACAGGCCCGGCTCGACGGTGAACACGATGCCCGGCTCGAGCCGGCGCGGCGCGTCGCCGTCGCGGTAGCTGCCGACGTCGTGCACGTCGAGGCCGAGCCAGTGGCTCGTCGAGTGCATGTAGAAGGGCTTGTAGGCCTCGCGCGCGACGAGCTCGGCCGGGTCGCCGGAGAGCAGGCCGAGCGCGACGAGGCCGTCGACGAGCGCGCGCAGCGCGGCGTCGTGCAGCGCCGGAAGCGTCGAGCCCGGCCGGCACTCGGCGAGCGCGGCCTGCTGCGCGGCGAGCACCACCTCGTACACCGCGCGCCCGGCGCCGCTGAAGCGGCCGCCGACCGGGTAGGTGCGCGTCACGTCCGACGCGTAGCCCTCGAGCTCGCAGCCGGCGTCGATCAGCACGAGCTCGTCGTCGCGCAGCTTCTGGTCGTTGCGCACGTAGTGGAGCACCGTCGCGTTCGCGCCGCTGCCGACGATCGTCGTGTACGCCGGCCCCGACGCGCCGCGGCGGCGGAACGCGTACTCGAGCGCGGCCTGGAGCTCGTACTCGAAGCGGCCCGCGTACGCGAGGCGCGCGGCATCCTCGTGGGCCTCGCGGCTGATCGCCGCCGCGCGGCGCATCAGGTCGAGCTCGGCCGGCTCCTTGAGCAGGCGCATCGCGTGCACGATCGCGCGCGGGTCGGCGATCGCGTCGGCGGGCTCGGCGTTCGCGCGCGAGCGCAGCCGCATCAGCTCGAGCGTCTCGACGACCTGGCGGTCGACCTCGGCGTCGCGCCCGAGCACGTGGTACAGGCGCCGCGCTCGCCGCACGAGGTCGGGCAGGCGCCGCGCGAGCTCGTCGTTCGGGTACGCCTCGTCGGCGCCGTGGTCCTGCACGGCCCCCTCGACGCCGGGGCGGTAGCCGGTCCAGGTCTCGAGCGCCGGGTCGCGCGGCTCGACGAAGAGCGTGTACGGCGGCCCGCCGTCGGTTCGCAGCACGGCCGCGGCGCCGGGGTGGTCGAAGCCGGTCAGGTACCAGAAGTCGCGGTCCTGCCGGAACGCGTACTCGGTGTCGCGCGAGCGCGGCACCATCCGTGCGCCGAGGAAGATCGCGACCGCGTCGGGGCCCATCGCATCGCGCACGCGCTGGCGGCGTTCGGCGAACACGCCGGGGAGCATACCAGCCCGCCGGGCGCCTATGGGGCGTCGACGCACACGACGCTGACGTCGGCGCAGTGCGTCGCGCACAGCCGCCCGCCGTGCAGCACCGCGGTGTAGTAGAGGCCGTCGGGGTCGAGGCGCGGCAGCCGCACCTCGTGCGTCGCGCCGCCGGGCTCGAGCACGTGCACGACGCCGCTCCAGCGCGTCAGCGCGACGCGGCCGTCGTCGGCGATCTGCAGGTCCTGCACGAAGTCGACCTCGACCGGGAACGCCGCGTCGAGCGCGACGACCCGCTCGCCGCCGGCGCCGGGCGGCGGCCGCACGCGCAGCGCGAGCGCGCGCCCCGACACCTCGGCGGCGTACAGCGTGCCGTCGGCGGCGGCCGCGACGAACTGGATCTCCGGCTCGGCGACGCGCTCGAGCAGCCGGCCGTCGGCGGCGAGCCGGTACGCGTCGTGGCGGATCGGCGCGTCGGCGCCCGCCCCGGACGGCCAGCTCCCGTCGGGCAGCAGGTCGGTCGTCACCCACAGCTCGCCGCGCGCCGCGTCCCACGCCGGCGTCTTCGGCGCGACGCGGTAGCCGGGCGGCGCCGGCAGCGACCAGCGAGCACGGACGCCGCCGTCGGGGCCGATCGCGATCACCTCGCCGTCGCCCGACGCGGGCTCCGCGCCGGCGGCCGCTTCCTCGCCCGAGCCGTAGCGCGTCGCGAGCAGCGCGCCGTCGGGGCCCGGCGCGAGCTCGTTGAGCGCGCGGCCGAGATCGAGCGGCCACACGCGGCCGGTCGCGAGCTCGACTGCGCCGGCGCGCTCGAAGAAGGTCGTGAACCAGAGCGTCCCGGCCGCGTCGGCGAAGACGTCCCAGACGCCCGAACGGCCCGCGCCGCCGTTCGCCGCGCCGACGTCGAGCGGCGGCAGCAGCCGCTCGCGCGCGAGGTCGAAGCGGCCGACCCGCTGCGGACCGGCGCGCTCGAGGTCGGCCGCCGGCTCGCCGCCGGCCTCGCGCATCGCCCACCAGAACGGGGCCTCGCCGAAGTAGAGCCGGTCGCCGCGCCGCGCGCCGTACCACGCGCAGTAGCGCTCGGCGTCGCTCGGCGCCGGCGCGGTGTGGACGCGCAGCCCCCCGGCCGGTCCGGGCGCGCCGGGCGTCGGCGCGCGGCAGCCGGACGCCGCGAGCGCGAGCGCCGCCGCGAGCGCGCCGGCGAATGCGACCGGGTTCGCGATTCCCGCTGCGCGGGCGCGCGAGGCATGGATGCCGCTTTCGGCGGCACTGCCGCGCTGCGCTGCGGGGCACTCATCCCGCTGCCACGGAAACGTTTTCATCCGATGCGAGCCGTTCGGCCGCCGCGCGACCGGGGCCCGGCCGCCAACCGAGGCGGCAGCCGGCTGCGCGGCCGCCGCCGGCCCGGATCGGCCGGAGCGCCGCCGTTCCGCGCACTTGCGGCGCTGCGCCCGGCTGTGCCCGGGCTGGCACGCTTCGTGCTCTACCCCCCCGCACAGGAAATGGGATTGGTCTGGTGCGGACCGGTCCGATGTAAGCGGGCGCGCACGTCGGATCGAGTTCGAGCTCTCGGCTCCTCCCGGGTCGTTCAGAGGCTCAATCCCCAGAACGGCACCCAGCCTTTCCCGGCTGGAGCCCCGGGTCCAGATCAGATCGCCCCTCCGGTCGGAAGGTCCACCGGAGGGGCGCTTCGTTTCCGGCTCCCGCGACGTCCCGGGTCACCGCGGCTTCGGCGCGGCGTCCTTCGGCGGGCCGGCGTCACCGGCGACGGCCCCGACGATCTCCGCGCCGAACTCGCGGACGAACCAGCCCTTCACCTCGGGCAGCTCCTCGAGCTCGGCGACGCTCGCCGGCTGGCGCCACGCGATCGCCTCGAGCGCCGAGTTCGGGCACAGCACGCCCGGGTCCATGGCCAGCTCGGCGGCGCGCCGCGTGCGCCACTGCTTCAGCGCCAGCAGTCGCCGCTCGGCGTGGCGATCGATGCGCCGGCGTCCGTTCGAGGGCAGCTTCGGGATCGGACCGTGCTCCGCCGCCCGACCGGCGCGCACCGCGTTGATCACGTCGCGCCCGAGGCGGCGGATCAGCAGATCCGTGATGCCCTTGATCTCAGCGAGCTCACCGAGCTTCTTCGGCTGGCGCTCCGCAATCTCGAGCAGCGTGCGGTTCCCCAGCACCTTGAAGGGAGGTCGATCGATCTCGCGCGCCTTCTGGTCGCGCATGAGATACAGCTCCCGCAGCACCGAGAGCGCAGTCCGATCGATCTTGCGGGCACCCTTGATGCGCAGGTAGCCGAGATCGTCGAACTCGCGCTCGCGCCAGACCCTGCGCTCTAGCGTCTCGAACTCCTCCTGCGCCCAGGGCTCCCGGCGCACGCGGCGCAGATCCTTGACGAGGATCTCCGCCAGCGGGATCAGGTAGAGCACGTCGGCGGCGGCATAGCCGAGCTGGTTCTGGGTGAGCGGACGGCTCGACCAGTCGGAGCGCTGCTCGTCCTTCGGCAGATTCACGTCGAAGTGCTGCTGCGTCAGGCTGGAGAGCCCCACCGACGCATAGCCGAGGATCTGGGCGCTGATCATCGTGTCGAAGAGGTTGGCGAACTGGAAGCCGCAGTCGCGCTTGAGCACGAACAGGTCGTATTCCGCGGCGTGGAAGATCTTGCGGATGTCCGGCGACGCGAAGAGCGGAGCGAGGGGCGCGAGCTCCGCCGGCCCCCCGAGCGCCAGCGGATCGATCAGATAGATCTGGCGGCGCGTGCCGATCTGGACGAGGCAGGTCTTGTCGAAGTAGTGGTAGAAGCTGTCCG
>CAZQYK010000334.1:0-6403 GCA_964597285.1 uncultured Spirochaetales bacterium | reverse complement strand
AGCTCGTCGCGCGCCCGACCTGCACGCCCTCGAGGCCGCCGCCGCCGCCGCCGGTGTCCCGGCTCAGCGACGCGAGGTTGATGCCGCCGCTCGAGCCGGGCGCCTGCGTCGTCACCATCGAGCGCTGCGGGCGCCCGACGGCCGCCTCGCCGGAGCGGTCGATGCGCGCCGCCGCGCCGAGCCGCGCGGCCGGGGCGTCGGCGAGGCTCGAGAACTTCTCGCGGAACGCGAGGATGCCCTTCGACTCCGGCGCCGGCGTCGGCGTCTGCTTCGGAGACGGCTTCGGAGCCAGCTCCTCGGCGACGAGCTCCTCCATCGGCTCGGGCGGCCTCTCCTCGGGACGCAGCCGCTCCTGCACCGGCGGCGGGGGCGGCAGCGCGCGCTCGTCGCGGATCAGCCGCGTCAGGCGCTCGGGCACCTCCTCGATCTCCCACGGCTCGGGCAGCGGGAGGTCGATCAGCGGGAAGATCAGGCCGAGGACGAGACTGATCGCGAGCGCCGTCGCGAGGTTGGCGCGGAAGCGCTGGTCCTCTTCGCGGCCGCGCATCCACGGCATCACCGATGCGCGCACGAGCAGCCCCTCGACGTCGCGCTCGATCACCCACTCCTGCCGCCGCTCCTCCTCCAGGCGCTCGAGCTCGAAGACGTCGTCCTCGAGCCACTCGGTCGCCTCCTCCTGACGGTGGATCTCGTCGAGCGCCGACTGGCGGCGCTCCTCGATCTCGGCGACCTGCTTCTCGAAGGCGTCGACGCGGCCGCGCACCTGCCGCACGAGCGCGAAGCCGTCGCGCTCGGCGCCCGTGTCGCCCCAGAACATCGCGGCGGCGCCGAGCTCGCGCAGCCCGTCGAGCCCGTCGCAGACCTGGTGCAGCAGGCGATGGCGCTCGCGCTCGGCCGCGAGCGCGTCGAGCTCGGCGTCGACCGCGCGCAGGTCGCCGACCAGCGCGTCGAGCCGCTCGCGGGCCTCGCGCAGCTGGCCGCGCAGCATCCGTTCGTCCTGGGAGAGGGTGGCGTCCATGGGTTCTCGCTAGATCGCCGCGGTCGCGGGGGCCTTCTGGAGCACGGCGAGGGAGATGCGCCCGTAGCCCTGGCTGGTGCAGGTCGACATCACCTTCTTGACCACGCTGAAGGGCACCGACTTGTCGGCGAGGATCGTCACCTCCTGGCTCTCGGCGACGACCTTCGTGTTGATTCCGATGATGCTGTCGCTCAGCTCGGCGAGTCGCTGCGCGATCGGGTCGATGTTCTGCCGCCCAGACGCGACGATGTCGTCGATCGTGATGACCGGCTTGCCCTGCACGGTGACCTCGGTCGGGCTGACGAAGATCACGACGGTCTCGCGCGGCTTGTCCTCGACCACCGAGTCCGGCAGCGTGATCTGCTTCGGAGCGTCGAGGATCTCGGTCGCCGAGGAGTTCACGAGCAGGAAGAACACGAGGATCGTGAACACGTCCATCAGCGACGTGAGCGGGATCCGCACCGCCTTCGGGCGGTTGCGGGACATGCGCTTGATGCGCCGGGAGCTCTTCACGGGGCGTCTCCGATCGAGATGTCGGTGAACAGCGCGACGCGTACCGGCTCGGCCTGGTCGGGCCGCTGCACCTCCGCGCTGCGCACGGCGTCCATCACCTGGATCAGGTGGTCGTATTCGATCGCCGGCTCGAGCAGCACCGACGCGGCGTCGTGGCGCGGGTGGTCGCGCTTCAGCGAGATCACGAGCTCGGACAGGCGCTCGAGGTCGTAGGCCTCCTCGCGCTTCGGCAGCGTCGCGATCAACGCGCTGCCGTTCGTCAGCTCGAGACCGGCGTCGCGCACGATCACCTCGACGCGGAAGCCGGGGTCTTCCGGCGCCGGGCCGCCGGTCGCGCTCGGCAGGCTGAGCTCGACGATCGTGATGCGGGAGAACACCGCGGTGATCAGCAGGAAGGGCACGAGCACCACCATCAGGTTCAGGAAGGTGGTCATGTCCATCTCGCCGGTCGGGTCGACCGCGCGTCTCCGGTAGTGGTGCTGTCGGGCCACGACGGGCTACGCCTCGACCTGGCGGCGCGCCTTCGCCGAGATCACGTTCAGCGCCTTCACCGAGGCCATCTCGAGGCTGTCGACGATCTCGCCGGTCTTGGCGGTCAGCACCGAGCTCGTGACCAGCAGCGGGATCGCCACCATCAGCCCGAACGCGGTCGTATTCATCGCGACCGAGATGCTCGCCGACAGCAGGTCGGCCTTCTCGGCCGGATTCGCGTTCGCGACCGCGGTGAAGGCCTGGATCAGGCCCATGATCGTCCCGAGCAGGCCGAGCAGCGTCGCGATGCTCGACGCGAGCGCGACGTAGGGCGTGCGCTTCTCGAGCTGCGGGATGATCTCCATCATGCTCTCCTCCATCGCGATCTCGATGTCCTCGCGGCGGCGGACGGCGCCCTGGCGGGCCAGGCCCATGCTGAGCAGCTGCGAGATCGTGGAGTCGTCGCTGCTGGTCATCTCGCGCGCGGCGTCGAAGTCGCCGTTGACGAGTGCCGGCTGCACCTTGCTCCAGACGCTCTGGTTGCGGGCCGTGACCCGCGTGAGCGTCACGTAGCGCTCGACCGCGATCGCGGCGCCGACCGCGAACACGATCAGGATCGGGTACATGAACGGACCTCCCGTCACGAAGAACCCCACGATCGAATACATGGCTTCCATGGCCGGACCTCCTGCGAGAAAGGGCTGGAATCGGGCTCCCTACGGCCCACCTGCGGAGCGCTCTGCTCCGGGCGACGCCGAGCGGATCTGGTAGTAGTCGAGCTCGCGCGCGAACACGTCGCGGTCGACCGGCTGGCGGCCGTCGTCGACGAGTCGCGACACGTCGAGCGCGTCGCCCATCGCGGAGCTCTTCCACGGGACGATCACGAGGGCCTTCGGCGCGTCGTCGTTGCCGACGATCGACATGCCGGAGAGCTCCTTGTCGCCGCCCGGAGCCGTCTCCTGGGCGCGGAGCGCCGGGGCCGCGAGCAGCAGTGCGAGAGCGAGGAGGATCGGGGTCTGGCGCATCACCGCCCCCCCCCGGTCCGCGCCCGCAGGTCGGCGATCCACATCGCGACGTCGGCGTCGTCGGGCACCGCCTCGGCGTAGAGCGCGTAGTGCTCGAGCGCGCAGGCCGGCTCGGCGAGGTAGAGGTCGCAGAGGATCGCGAGGTTGCGGCGCGCGAAGTGGAAGTCGGGATACGACGCGAGCGCGGCCTCGTAGCTGCGGCGCGCGTCGTCGAAGCGCCCGCTGCGGCGGTGCACGATCCCGAGCTCGTTCCACGCCGCCGGGTGGCGGGGGCTGAGCTCGAGCGCGCGCTCGAGCTGCGCGCGCGCCTTCTCGAGCTCGCCGCTGCGCGCGTACGCGATGCCGAGGTCGATGCGCGGCGTCGTGACGTCGGGCGCGGCCTCGACGACCTCGAGCAGCAGCGCGATGCCGCGAGCGTAGTCCTGCTCTTCGAGCCGCTCGAGCGCGCGGTCGAAGTCCGCGCGCACGCCGGCGCCGACGCGCACCTCCTCGGTGATGCGGAAGCCGCTCTCGTCGCGCACCTCGACCGGCGGCGGGCGCTTGCCCGTGGCGCACGCGCAGGCGAGGCAGGCGAGGGCGATCGCGACGCACATCACGACCCGCTCCCGCACGTTCCATACGGCGCGCGCGCTCACGACCCCACCTCCGCGTCGCGCTCCGGGTCGGCGCCGCCGGCGAGCGGCAGCTCCGGCTCGGCGGCCGGCTCCGCGTCGGGCGCGGGCGCCCGCGGCGCGCGATAGGCGTAGCTGTCGATCTCCGCGAGCCAGCCGCTGCTGGCCTCGAACTTCGCGTAGCGCCCCGGCACGAGCGCGGCGAGCTTCGCGAGGCTCTGCTCGATCCAGCGGTTGTAGACGCCGGCGCCCATGAGCTCGAGGTTCTTCTCGTGCACCTCGATCGCGCGCTCCTCGAAGGGGAAGGCCTCCTCCTCGAGCACGCTCTCGTAGTCGGCGAGCTCGGCGCCAGCGAGCTCGGCGGGCCGCTCGGACGCGAGCAGCGCGCGGCTGAAGTCGGCGTAGATCTCGGCCATGTAGAAGGTCGCGGCTGCGGTGACCTCGGCGACCTCGTAGTCGACGAGCACGGCGAAGGCGTCGAGCGCGGCGTCCATGCGGCGCTGCTTCTCCTGGAGGTTCGCCTCGAAGGGCTGGAGCAGCGCGACCTCGGCGAAGCTCGCGTACAGGCCCTCCGAGAGCGCGAGCGCGGCCTGCGCTGCGAGGTGGCGGATGCGCGGCGTGCGGCCGGCGCCGGCGGCGCGGTCGATCGCGACGATCTCGCGCAGCTGCCCGCGGTGGCCGGCCGCATCGCCGGCGTCGCGCAGCATCCCGGCGATCTTCGAGCGCGTCTCGACCGCCGTCTCGAGCGGCTCCGGGAAGGCCTCGACGTAGCGCCGGTACACCGCGAGCGCGCGCTCGGGCTGTCCGGCGTCCTCGTGGAGCTGGCCGGCGACGAGCAGCGCCTCGCGCCGGGCCTCGGGCTCCTCGGCCTCGTCCGCGACGCGCTCGTACTCGCCGGCGGCGCGCGAGGTCTCGCCCTGCTGCTGGTAGACGAAGGCGATCTGCTGGGTCGCGTCGCGGTGCAGCTCGTGGTCGGGGTGGGCCTCGCGGAACGCGTCGAGCACCGCGGCGGCGCCGGACCAGTCCTCGAGCCGCATCAGCGCCGCGCCGGCGTCGTACTCGGCGAGCGGGCGCACCGACGAGGTCGGCGCGGCCGTGGCGACGCGCAGATAGTGGTCGGCGGCGGCGCGGTGCTCGCCGGCCTCGGCCGCGAGCTCGCCCTGCTTGTAGATCGCGGCGGCGAGGTTGTCGACGATGCCCTGGCGCGTCTCGTCGTCGGGCTGCGTCATCTCGAGCACGCGGCCGTAGGCCGACTCGGCCTGCGGGAAGTCGCCGAGGTCGAACGAGGAGTGCGCGATCACCGTCCACGCGCCGCGGCGGATCGCCGGCTCCGCGTCCGGATAGCTCTCGATCAGGCGGCGGCCGGTCGCGATCGCGCGCTCGAACTCCTGCATGCCGTACAGGTCGTCGAGCGCGGCGCCGAGCACGGCCGGCGCCTTCTCGTGCTCTGGGAAGGCGTCGGCGAAGCGCAGCGTGCTCGCGACCGCGCGGCGCGTCACCTCGACCTGCTCGGCGCCGTCGGTGCGCTTCTCGTGCTCGCGGTGCGCGAAGATCGCCGCGTAGCCGGCCGCCGCGGCGCGCTCGTGCGCCGCGTAGCCGTAGGCGGTGCGCTCGTACTCGTGCGCCGCGGCGCCGAAGTCCTCGTGCTCGAGCAGCAGGTCGGCGAGGCGGTAGTGGAGGCCCGGCGTCTCGGCCTCGTCCGGGAAAGACGCGAGGTACGCGCGGTACCAGCGCAGCGCCTCGGCGAAGTTCTCGGGGCGCGCGTCGGCGAGCTCGGCCTCCTGATAGAGCGCGTGGTAGTGGCTCGCGAGATCCTCGAGGTTGGCCTTCAGGTAGCCGAGCACCTCGGGCGCCGCGGCGATGTCGAAGTGCCGCCAGTACTCCGAGTCGAGGCCGTAGCGCCCGGCGAAGTCCTTCTTCGCGTCGAGCACGAGCTTCGGGAAGCCGCCGGCCTCGTAGATCTCGACGACGCGCATGCCGAAGTGCGGCGAGCGGCGGTGCAGCGGGTGCAGGTCGACGAAGGCGCGGTACGCGGCCGCCGCGTCGTGGTAGCGCAGCTTCTCGAGGTGGAACTCGCCGAGGTGGCTGTAGACGCGGTCCTCGTAGCCGCGGCCGCCCTTCGGGCCGAAGTAGGCCTGCACCACCTCGGGGCCGCCGAGGGTCGAGAAGCTCAGGCTGATCACCCGGAAGGTGTCCGCGACCCGCCGCTCGTCGTTCTCGTCCTGCGCCGCGTCGAAGTCGTAGCCGACCGACACCTTGTGATCGAGCAGCGCGACGTACTGGTCGAGCGCCTCCTCGTGCATGTCCTGCTTGTAGAAGGTCCAGCCGAGCTTGTAGAGCGCGAGCTCGTAGTACTCGGAGATCGCGCCGATCCGCGTGATCGCCGCGTACGACTCCTCGGCCCGGAGCCACTTCTTGCGCGTGAAGAAGTACTCTCCGCGCCGGAACTGCACCTCGTCGATGTGCCGCGAGGCGGGGTGCTCGGCGATCAGCCGCTCCATCACGACGACCGCCTCGTCGACGCGTCCGAGCTCGTCGAGCGCGCGCGACTTCTGGTAGAGGACCTGGTCGTTCTGGCGGTAGTCGGGGTAGGTCTCGAGGATCTGGTCGTAGAGCGCGATCGCCTCGAGCGGGCCCGCCGCCGGCTGCCGGCCGCCCGGGAGCTCGAGCGGAGCGCTGTCGCCCGACACCGGGATGCCCGACGCGCCGGCCGCGCGCCGCTCGAACGCCTCCTCGGACTCCGACTCCGCCGGGGCGCCGGCGCG
>CAZQYK010000333.1:0-4266 GCA_964597285.1 uncultured Spirochaetales bacterium | reverse complement strand
GCGAGCAGCGCGTCGAGGCGCTGCTCGCGTCGCGCGCGATCGTTCAAGGGGCCTTCTTCAGTGGCCCGAAATCGACGGCGGGTCGGCGGGGGCTCCGTTGCCGCCGGGGCTCACGTAGTCGCGCGCGCGCCGGGCCTGCTCGCCGAGCTGCTCGCGCAGCTCGGGTCCGGTGCGGGGCGTCAGCAGCAGCGCGAGCCCGCCGCCGGCGAGCACGCCGAACCCGAACCAGCCGACGCGCATCGCGGCGCGCTCGGCGCGCGAGCGGCGCCGCTGCAGTCCGACGTGCTGGATCAGGTCGTACCAGTGCGGCGCGTGCGCCGCGAGATTCGTCAAGGTCATGATCGCGTTCCTCCTGTGGATCCGCTCCCGGATCTCGTCTCGTTCGTTCATCGCGAGGCACTCCGCTCGCGGCCGTCGTCCGACCGCGCGAGCAGCTCCTCGCCGATCCACGACGCGGCCCAGCGCGAGCCGACGCCGAGCGCGAGCGTCGCGACGCTGCGCGTGAGCCCGCCACCGAGCACGAAGCCGACGCCGAGCGCGACGGCCACGGCCAGGTACGGGTCGAAGCGCACCGCGCCCTCGAGCGTCTGCTCGGCGCCGCGCGTCGCCGAAGCGGCGCGCTGCTGGAGCCGCTGGAGGTCGTCGTGCAGCGTCCGCGAGGCCGGCTCGGCCGCGCTCACCACTCGTCCTCCCGCATCAGACGCATCACCCGCGCGAGCGCGAAGCCCGCAGCGACCGCGCCGAGCAGCACCGGCAGCGGATGCGAAACGACGAACTCGCGCAGCCGCGCCTCGCGCTCGCGCAGCGCCGCGCCGACCTCACCGTCGGTGAGCGCCCCCGCATCGTGGCGGCGGTCGCGCGCGTCCTCGGCGGGGCTCCGGTGCGGGTTCTCGTTCATCGCCGTCCTCCCAGCCAGGCGCCGAGCAGCACGGCCCCGGCGGTGAAGAGCCACGGATGCGCCGCAAAGCGGTGCTCCAGGTCGAACGCCCGGCGCGTCGCCTGCTCGAGCTCGCGCACCGCGGAGCGCAGCTCCACCTGCTGCTCCTCGACGCGATCGCGCAGCTCGACGAGACGGGTGTCCGCAGCGCTCATTTCGGCTCCTTCTCGGCCCTCGCGCTCTGCTTCGCTTCCTGCAGGCCGCGTCGCACGATCAGCACGCCCCCCAGCAGATGGGCGGCGCCGACCGCGAAGATCCCGATGCGGCGCGGCGCGCCTTCGTCGAGCCCGAGCAGCGCGCCGGCCAAGATCAGCGCCCAGCCCGCGAGGGCGAAGACCGCGCCGGCCTGGGCGGTCAGCGTCGCGGCGAGCAGATCGCGGCCCTGCTCGAAGAGCAGCTCGAGGCGACGCACCAACAGCCCCTGCCCGGCCTCGTAGACGCGCTCGAGCGCCTCGGCGACGCTCGGCTCCTCGTCGGCGACGGGCTCGTAGACGGCGCGGTCGTCGCTGCGCGGCAATGCCATGCACGACGGATTTGCAAGCGCGATGCCAAGTGCGCGAGCCGCGCGCGCTGCGCCGACGGGACGGGGGCGGGAGCTTGTTCCCGCGCGGGGGAATTTCTTGCAAAGCCGGCGCGCGGCGCGTCCCGTCCGGGGGCGCTTCCTGTCTATACGCGCTCCGCTCCTATCTATGGGGGAGGCGACGCGGAGGGCCGCCCGAGCAGCGCGCCGAAGCGGCCCAGCGGCTCGACGTGCTCGCACAGGATCCGCAACGCCGCGAGCACCGGAACCGCGATGATCGCGCCGACGACGCCCCACAGCCACGAGCCGACGAGCACCGCGACGAGCACCGAGGTCGGACCGAGCGTGAGGCGGCGGCCGAGCAGCGCCGGCGTGATCACGAGGCCCTCGAGAGTCGTCAGCGAGAGGAACACCGAAGTCACGAGCAGCGCGCGCAGCGGCTCCTCGAAGGTCATCAGCGCGACGCCCGCCACCACTGCCGCGGTGACGAGCGCGCCGAGGAAGGGGACGAAGTTCAGCACGCCGGCGAGCGCGCCCCAGAGCATCGGACTCGGCATCCCGAGCAGCGACATCGCGAGCGCGACGACGAGGCCGAGCCCGACGTTGATCGCGGTGATCGTCAGCAGGTGGCGCGAGATGCTGCGCTCGATGTGCTGGAAGACCTCGCTCGCGCCGCGGGTCCGGCGTCGGCCCGAGAGCGCGGCGGCCAGGCGCGGCGCGAAGCCGTCGCCCGACGCGAGCATGAAGAGCAGCAGGGTCGCGGTCAGCACGAAGGTGACCACGAACGCCTGCATGCGCTCCATCACGACGCTCAGCAGGCTCGGCCCCTCGACGACGAGCGGCTTCGGCCCGTCCCCTCCGCCGGAGGCCGCGTCGGCGACCTCCTCGGTCGCCTCGACCACCTCCTGCACCGGCCGCTGGATGAAGCGGACCTTCTCCTCGATCTGGCGCAGGTTCGCCGGCGCGCGCTCGAGCCAGGTCGCGGCCGGGCCGGAGAGCGCGCTGGCCGAGACGAACACGAGACCGGCGAGCCCGCCGACGATCAGCGCTGCGCCGAGCGGCGCGGGGAGACCGGCGCGGCCCAGTCGGCGCACCACCGGGCTCAGCGTGAAGCGGCCGAGCAGCGCGAGCACGATCGGCATCAGCAGGTCGACGGCGTAGTGCAGCGTGTGCAGCAGCGCGACGAGCGCGATCACCCCGAGGGCGATCGTGCGCACATCGAACGGGGTCGTGATCGGGACGCGGATCCGCCGCTGATGGGGGGCTCCGCCCCCCATCCCTTCACCGCGCGCGCCCTGCGCGGGTGCCTCCTCCCGCCCGTGTCCGTCCACAGCGGCGCAGAGTCGCAATCGGCGTGCCAGGACCGCCCGAGCGGCGCGGCCGCCGCGAAGCCGCGTCGCGGAAGAATGTACAAGTGAGCATCGCGTGCCCGAGGCCGCCACGGCCCTGCGAGCCCGCGACGCCCGCCCCAACGCGGCGTTCGCCTCTTGGCACGCTCCGTGCTTAGGCGCCGGCCCGGAGGACATCGCCATGCTTTCCTGGGCCATCGCCTTCTTCATCCTCGCGCTGATCGCGGGGGTGTTCGGTCTCACCGGCATCGCCGGCGCCGCGGCGAACGTCGCGTGGATCCTGTTCGTCGTGTTCCTGGTGCTGATGATCGTCGCCGGCCTCGCGAACGCGCTGCGCGGCCGTCCACCGGTGTGAGCCGGACGACACACGATCTTGTGACACCAATCACACCCGATTCCATCGCTGGCGCGCCGCGCACGAGGCGCGCGAGGGCCAGCCGCTGGAGGACCGACATGCCGAGGAAGAACCTCTTCAGCCGTGGCCTGCTCGCCGCAGCGCTCGCGACGGCGCTGATCGCGGCCCCCGCGCTCGCCGGCCGGCCGCAGGACGCCTGGATCACGACCCAGGTGAAGATCAAGATGCTGACGACCGAGAACGTCGACCCCTTCGACATCAACGTCGACACTTTCGACGGACGGGTCACGCTGCACGGCCGCGTGCCGAGCGAGGACCTGAAGCAGCGCGCCGAGGCCGAGGCCGCGAAGGTCGACGGCGTCCGCGAGGTGCGCAACCTGCTCGCCGTCGTGCCCGACTCGGCCGTCGAGCGCGTCGAGGCGTCGGACGACGACCTGCGCGCCCGCATCGAGACCGTGCTCGAGCGCGACCAGGCGCTCGAGGGCAGCGACGTCCGGGTCAAGTCGGTCAACGACGGCATCGTCGTGCTGTCGGGCCAGGCCGAGAGCCTGAGCGCCCACCGCCGCGCGCTCGAGGACGCGCGCAGCGTCGAGGGAGTGCGCAACGTCGCGAGCGAGATCCGCAGCCCGAACGAGCTCGCCGACCGCGAGCTGTGGAGCGAGACCCAGGGATCGGACGCCGAGGCGCGCAGCGCGGCCTCGGACACCTGGATCACGACGAAGGCGAAGGTGCGGCTGATCGCCGAGCCGGGGATCTCGCCCTTCGCGGTGAACGTCGACACGCGCGACGGCGTCGTGACGCTCTTCGGCAGCGTGAACACGGCCGAGAAGAAGGCGCTCGCGGAGCGCGAGGTGAAGCAGATCACCGGCGTGCGCGCCGTCGAGAACGAGCTCCAGGTCGTCCCGGACGTCGCGGCCGAGAAGGTGGAGGCGCAGGACGACGAGCTGCGCGCCGCGGTGATCGAGCGGCTCGGCCAGCGAGAGTCGCTCGCCGACGCCGAAATCGAGGTCGAGGTCAGCAACCGCGTCGTTCGCCTGAGCGGCACGGTCGCGAGCTTCGCCGACAAGATGGCGGCGCTGACCGCCGCCCGCTCGACCCAGGGCGT
>CAZQYK010000332.1:0-2908 GCA_964597285.1 uncultured Spirochaetales bacterium | reverse complement strand
CTCGTCGGTGCTCGCGCGCAGCTCGGCCTTCACCTCGGGCCGGGCCGCGAGCCCGGTGAGCGCCGCCGCGTCGACGCCGGCCGCGCCGAGCACCTCGGCGACGACGGCCGGGTCGCCGAGGTCGCGGCCGTACACCCAGAAGGCCGGATACACCGCGGCGTGGAACGCGTCGAAGACGCCCTCGCGCCGCGCCGCGACCGCGAGGCGCATCAGCCCGAGCGTGTCGATCGGGAAGTGCGGGTTCGCGGCGAAGGGCAGCGCGAAGTGCTCGGCGGTGCGCGCGAGCGCGCGCCCGAAGTACGCGCGCTTCGGCTCGACCGGCTCGCGCATCGGCGACTGGTTGCCGGTGGCCTTGAAGACGCCGCCGAGCAGCATCGGGCGGCGCTCGAGCGCCGCGCCGTGGCGCCGCGCGATCCCGGGCAGCAGCGCGTCGGCGAGGTAGCTGTACGGGCTGCCGTAGTCGAAGAAGAACTCGACGATGGGAGGCATCGGGTTGCGTCATGAAACCACCGCTGCGGTCGGCGCGCAAGCCGTCGGCCGTGGGCTACCGTCGGCCCGCGTGAAGCTGCTGTCGGCCAACGTCGGCGCGGTGCGCGACGCCGAGTGGCGTGGCGAGGCGCTGCGCACCGGGATCTTCAAGACGCCGGTCGAGGGGCGCGTCACGGCGCGCGCGCTCGGGCTCGACGGCGACGCGCAGGCCGACCTCTCGGTGCACGGCACTTCATGCAGAGCGGGCGCTCCGGCTTCTACATCCGCGTCGTAGAGGAGGGCGCGCTCGCGGCCGGCGACGCGATCGAGCGCGTGCACCGCGACGCCGGCGGCGTGACCGTCGCCGACGTGCAGGGCCTCGCGCGCGGCGTCGGCGGCGACGCGCTGCTGCGCCGCGCCGCCGCGCACGCTGCGCTCGCGCAGGTGTGGCGCGACGAGCTGCAGCGGAGGATCGCGAAGGGCTAGGCGCTAGCCGTCGAAGCCGAGCTTCGCGCCGTGCGCTTCGAGGTACGCGTACATCGCGTCGCGGACCGCGTCGGGGTAGCGGTCCTCGAGCCGGCGGATGCGGTCGCCGTCGAAGGTCGCGAGCTCCTCGAGCTCGAACTCGAGGTCCGGCGCGTGCGGCGTCGTGTAGCGGCCGATGCCGCGCAGCCACACCGTGTCGCCGTCTTCGCGCGGCCCGTCGAGGAGCTGCACCTCGCGCGTCGCGAAGCGGCGGTCGAAGTCGTCGAGCACGCGCTTGAAGTGCGCGATCACCGCGGCGCGGCCGCGGATGCAGCTCCCCGACGCCGGCGTGAAGGGCGGGCCGATGCCGACCTCGTACTCGGCGTCCTCGGTGAAGAAGGGCTCGACGACCGACCAGTCGTCGTCGGCGAAGGCCTTCTCGAACGAGGCGGCGTACTCCAGGAAGCGCGGAATCGACATGCGGGAGCCTCCCCGGGCGCGTCGTGCGAGTCTAGGCGGAGCGCGGCCGATTCGCACCCACCCTCGACGCGGGGCGGATAGAATGCCCCGCGGAGGACCCGCGATGAAGATCGATCCGAACCGCACGTGGAAGAAGGTGGAGGAGCGCCTCGCCGTCGAGAGCGACCCGGTGCTGCGCCGCAACCTCGAGGTGGTGCTCGCGCACATGAAGGCAGAGGCCACGCTCGACCTCGACGCGCTGATGGCGACGGTGTCCGAGAAGGCGCACTACCACGCCTACGGCACCGACGATCCGGTGATGAACCCGGAGGGCGAGTCCGCGGTCCGCACCTTCTACGAGGTGTTCGCCGCGTCGGGCGCGCAGCGGCTGATGCTCGACGTCGACCGCCTCGTCGTCGACCGCCACTGCGTCGTCACCGAGGGCCTGATGCGGATGGCGTACCCCGGCGCGACGCTGCGCGCGATGGGCCGCGACGTCGACGACCCCGACGCCTACTACCTCTACGAGACGCGGATGGCGATCCTGTGGCCCTTCGACGCCGACGGGCTGATCCTCGGCGAGGACTCCTACACCGGCGGCGACGGATTCGACGGGATCGAGGGGCGCAAGCTCTCTCCGGACGAGATCGGCGCGCCGCGCGTCGCGGCCTGATCCTCGGGCGGCGGGTGCACGCCGCGCGCGGCGCCGAGCGCGGTGAGCGCCGAGCCGCCTACGACGAGCACGCCGCCGAGCCACTGGCCCGGCCCGAGCGGCTCGGGGTCGAGCGCGCCGGGCGCGAGCCAGCCGATCGCCGTCGAGAAGAGCAGAGTCGCGATCGGCGTCAGCGCGAGCACCGCGGCGACGCGCGAGGCCTCGACGTGCTCGAGCGCCGCGGCGAACGCGCCGTAGCCGACGAGCGTGTTCACCGCGCAGAACGCGATCAGCAGCCAGCCGACCGGCGGCACGACGAGCAGCGCTTCCGGGTCGGCGCCGGGCAGCAGCAGCAGCGCGCAGCCGGCGTAGATCCAGCACATCAGGCCCGACGACGCGTGGGTGTGGAGCAGCTGCTTCTGCGCGAGCCCGTACGCGGCCCAGGTCAGCGCGGCCGCGAGCAGCAGCGCGCAGCCGGCCAGGTACGCGTCGAGGTCCGAGGCGAAGCCGGCGACCCTCTCGTCGGCGAAGCCGGCGATCTGCGCGCGCAGGAAGAGCCCGAGTCCCGCGACGAGCACCGCGACGCCGATCCACTGCAGGCGCGCATAGCGCTCGCCGAAGATCGCGAGGCCGCCGAGCCCGAGCAGCAGCGGAGCGAGCTGGATCAGCACCTGCGCGTTGCCGGGCGCGGTGCGGTCGAGGCCGAGCAGGAACGCGACGTAGTTGCCGGCGAGCCCGGCCACCGCGATCGCGAGCAGCCACACGGCGCCGCGGAACGACGCCGGACCCGGCAGCCGCCCGGACGCGCCGAGCCACAGCGCGAGCGCGCCCGACGCGGCGACGAAGCGCACGACCGAGAGCGTC